>JAIRYC010000011.1 GCA_031267965.1 Oscillospiraceae bacterium
GGGATCGCGTCCTGGACGTCAGGCTGAAGTGCCTTCCTCTGTGGAAGTGTCATCCCTTGTCTCATAAATTGGAAAACTGCGGCAGCGTAAAACCTGTCGCAGTTATTATAAGTACTTACCACGTAAAATCGTTTGCACCGGGTCTTGCAATTCGCTTAGAGCTATGATATAATACACATTTGAAAAGCTTGTGTCTCTGGGGTGCGTATTGTGCTGATGTGGCTCAATGGCAGAGCAGTTCACTCGTAATGAACAGGTTGTCGGTTCGATTCCGACCATCAGCTCCAAACTTGCGCTAATTTGTGCAAAAGTGAAAAATAAGAATACTTGCGCAAGTTTGTACTTTTCTCTCCCCGCTAAATTTCCTACAGGTTGCGCACTTTTTTGTAATATCCTTAAAACTATTAATTTATTGGTGCACGTCTATGTAATGCGTTGTGGAGGTAATAATTTGGAAAATGTAAATTTGAAATTAAAAATAAGTGCTATGCAAAAGCGTACGCTTATGCGATCTTTGGATGTTGTAATCTGCGGCAAAGGAACTATTTAAATCGCACCTGACACAGAAGAAGAAATAACCCTTGAGATAGGTGAATACACATTTAAGATCAGCTATCCCATATCAAGGAAATGAAAAAGCAATTAGTCGGCATCTTTTTCGTAGTACTCTGCCAAAATTATAATAAAAAACCTTAGCACTCATATTCGGCCCAAATCAGCTGCTAAGCGCAAATCACTTGCACTTGTCGATTTTTATTTGCATTTTATCCATACAAGTGCCGGATTTCTGTAATTCCATTGTGGTAAAATATAATTTAATCACGGCTTTGAAAAAATTACGGCGCACGATATAACCAAAGCCTGTGGACTGAACCGGCAGCGTTTTTACGATCACTTTAACGATAAATACGCCCTCCTAAACTGGATTTTTGACAGCGAGGTCTTTCAATTCACAACCCAATATCTTGCACTAGAAAACTGGCAGGAGATCATACTTGGTAACCTGACTATTGTTTACTGTAACGGCGCGTTTAATGTTATCATCCATACCCATATCCTTTTCATAGATTGCTTTTAGAATGTGATATATATTAGCCACTTCTTCCGAATCAATAACCCCTAAACCAAAACATGACCTCCCGTACGATCCAACCACAGCGTTTATATCCGCAATCAACAATATAATCATGTGTGAGTTCTGCTCCATCCAGAAAAATTAAAAACTTAGCAAGGACAGAATTGTACTTATTGAAGTTTACGCGCGTCAACCGATTTGATACGCTATAGTTGATTGTTGAACCCATATGCGAATAGAAATCATTAACAAAAAAGGAGACGGAACCACACAAAGTGCTTACGTCTGTTTGCGCTTAAAAAGCTCTATTGAAATCAACAGACTTGTTAGCTGCTCCCCGTTGTCCCAGTCAATTTCAAACAGGCTGCCCAGCCTTTGCAGGCTCTCGCGCAGTTCATCAGGCTTGGTTTGCAATTGTTTGCAGCTGAGCGTCGCATTTTTCGCCGTGCGCAGGTATGTGTGTAAAAGCTCCAGATAGTTGCTGCCATTTTGCTTATCAAATTCACAAAGCTGCAAAACGGCGGGATTGCAGAGGCCCTCCAGATCCTCCGCATTTGCAAGGTGTTTCACAATGTGTTCAATTCCAAACGCTTCCTGCCAAAAAACATGCTCATTGCTCGGCTGATTCATGCCACGGTTGAGCGCGTCAATCGCCAGACGGTAGTAGCTGCGGAGCTGCCGCAAATCCTTAAAACTACCGCTGACGCCGGCAAATAGGTTATATTTTTCAAAAAAGCTGCGCAGCGTGTGAATCCCTTCTTGTCCGCCTAAATCTTCCAGATCAGTACTGATGAGCATGACTACATTATTTAGGTAGACAAAAAAGAAAAACTCCGGCACAAGTTTAGAGAATACATCTCTAAAATAGGCAAGATGTGAAAATGTTTTCTCGTATTGCGAAATATCAATGACCCCAACAAACAGATTTCTCACCAGCTTTTGGTGCAAATGCTCCGGAATAGGCACATCATCAATACCTTCGGCTTTTGTTTCCAATAGCTTGCCCAACCAGAGTTCACTGAAAAACTGCTCGGTAATTCGGGCAGTTCCGTTTTTGCAGTTTTCCGCGGAAAGATGTTCGCAAACCGTCGTAATTTTTTCAAAGTCTCCGCTTTCAAACGGCTTGACACAGGCAACAACACAAATACTGCCAAGTTGTATGCCGTTCCAATCAAAAAACTTGCCGCATGCACGGTCATATGGCAGCTTATCTGAGCGCAGAAGCGCAACCACATCGCTGTCCGCAACAGCCTTGATAAACTGCGCGCTATTGAAAAAATCCACCGTTTCGTGTGAAAATTCACCCAGAGCAAGTAATTCATTCCATAATGGGTCGTCTTTGACTGGATTTTCGGTGTGCAGCAGCAGGTTGTAGCTGGTGTCAATCATTACTATAGGGTTCCCCAGCAGCTTGAACGCATCATCCAAAACACACTGCATTTTATCAGTCATTACTGCTTCCTCCAATCTTTTCGCCGCAATGCAGGACTGCCTGCGCTAATTGATAAATACATGCTACCGCAGTTCTTATGCTTTCCGCCGAGGAGTCACGTTGCTCACGCACCTGCGCGTAAACTACGTTAAAAATTCCGCCCGCAAGGAAGTGTGACAGCCAAGGCAATTCCGCAGCAACGTGGGTGTTGACGTCAAAATCCCCCGTATTCGTATGGATAAGGCTGTTTTTATCCGGCGAGAGAGTGCGCAGCAAAATATCCAACTGTTCCCGGTCAGCGTCCTTCAGCAAATTTTCAACGATCCTAAAATGCGCCTGAAAAATTGCGGTAATCCGGCTTTCCAATTCCTCACGCGTATAAGTACGGAACGCCTCAATAAAACGTTTTTGCAGTCCGTTCAGCCACTGCTCAAGCAGATCATATTTGTCCTTAAAGTGGGCGTAAAAAGCGGTTCGGCTTACCAACGCTTCAACACAGATGTCGTTCACGGTCAACTTAGCAAACGTGCGGCGGCTTTCCAGCAGCGCCAGCAAAGCCGCAAACAACGCCTTTCGGGTTTTAACGACCCGCAAATCTTCCCTCTTAAAATTTCCTGGCATAGCACTACCTTTTTAACAAAATGCCTTAATAATAGCTATGCATCCATAGGACGCCAGATTCGCGGATAAAAACGGAGCCGTACAGAATATGGCGTTTGTGCGTTAATTTACAATATGCCGGGAATGTGGCAGACTACCGGATATCCCTAAGAATAGGATGGAATGCCGGAAAACTATCGCCGGATAAACAAACTGAAGGGATTAATAAACAAATGAAAACAAATGGACAAGCAATTCCGCTTGTGCGGATAACAGTAAACACTCAGGCAGAGGATTTAAGCGTCATTAACACGGAGGCAGAAAATCCCGCTGATGTTTTTGATGAGAACGCAAGTTCAGATATTATGCCGATATGTTATATTTACGTGACGCTTGACGACAAGGATTAAAGTGCGCAATGCCTGCGTAAAATGCTGTGAGAACCCTGCCTAGGCGCTTGTTTCGGTAGGGTTAATATTCCTCTTATCCGTTTTTTTGTTGTTCTTCCTTTAAGTGCCTGTTTATGCCGGCGAGAAAAAGTATATACTATCTGCTGAAAATACAAACTCATTGGGGGAAGAACGCATGGAAAATAATAACAAAACATCGCTTAAAGGACGCGGCTGGCTGGTATTCCTGCCAGGATTGTTGCTTGTTGCCGCAGCAATTTGTGTGGCACTCATTATTATTGGGCTTAAGAATGGATCGAATCCTACTCTTCAGGATGGTTTAACCAACAATCCGTTACAGTCTTCTATGTATAATTCCGTGCCAACAATGCAACAGGATAATGCAGCGCAATCAAGTGGAACGGGGCAAGCCGCCGCGACTGTATTACCGTCCTCAAAGGTAATCACAACCAATATTAGCAGTGCTTCCGGCGCAACCTTCACCGGATTTGCTCCGTTGCCAGAGCTGCCGCTTAAGGTGGAAAAGCCTGAGGATATTCCAAAACTGCCAACAAAACGGATTGAGCATAGCTATGGTGTGTCTTCCGGCGGCAAGCCCCACCAAATCAGTATAGATTTCCAAAAGTTTTTTGAAAGTAAGGGCTACAAGGCTTTTGCACTGGATACGAAAGCTACTGATAAACGCCTTTATCTTACGTTTGATATAGGTTATGAAAATGGCGTGACAAGTAAAATATTAGATATCCTTAAAGAAAAGAAAGTTCCAGCGGCGTTTTTTGCCACCCAACACCACCTGAAGACCAATCCGGAGCTTGCCGCACGCATGATAACTGATGGGCATATTGTGGGAAATCACTCTGTTACCCACCCAGATTTCAGCATAATCAGCCGCGCAAAAATGATAGAGGAAATACAAGGCTTTGATAACTATCTGCGCAAAAACTTTGGCTATACCGCGCCATATTTCCGCTTTCCTTCCGGAGCATATAACGAGAATGCGCTGGAGTTGGTACAATCACTGGGATTTACTAGCGTTTTTTGGTCAGCGTCCTGGGCGGACTGGGATACCGGCAAGCAGCAGGGAAAGCAAAAGGCGTTTGACACAATCACATCCCGTCTGCATCCCGGTGCAGTGATATTACTCCATGCTGTTTCAACGGACAACGCCGCTGCATTGAGCGATATTATTGATTGGGCACGTACGCAGGGCTGTGAATTTAGGGCTTTGACGGAATACGGGAAGTAGACGAAGTAATATCAACGATTAAATTTACAAGAGCAGATTGGAAGGGGCGCAATTGCTGCGTCCCTTTTTAAAGGTCAATAAATAAATAGAATATAAAAGCAATGCGTGGCAAATTTCAACTGACAATTCCGAACTCAAGCCCGCTGCGGCAACAGGCGTTCCCTTATCACAGCTAATCAGTTCCGTCTGTCTGTTCTAAATAAAAGGGAGGCGCTCACCATAAAAATAACACACCCGTTGCATTTTGACATGCAACGGGTGTGCGTTTGTAAATTCGTTAGTGGATTTGCTCTGGTAAGAATCCATCCAGCCATCCACGGATCTGTTCCAAAAACTGCGAGAGCAATGAATTACCGCCCACAATATCCTGAAATTTATTGAACACGCTGTAAATCATGTTCTGAATCAATTCTTGAATCTGCTTCACGATGCTTCTCCTTGCATAAGCCTGCAAAAATCCATAGCATCTTACCACCGCGAACCCTTGCCGTCATGTTCAGCTTGCTATTAATTTCCGCCGAACCAGCCGCCGATTGCGTTAATAAGTCCTTGAATCAACTGCACAAATGGATTGGCAACCCCATGTACATCGTAATTTTCGAACCATTGTGAAATAAAGCCTAAGAACCTCTTAAATGCTTCACCCATGATGACAACTCCTTTCTGATTATAATACATGATTATTATAGCGCGCCTCAGCCTTTTTTTGTTTCCATATTAGAATTATGAACGAATTTTTGCGACAATTTTGTCTTTACAAACCTGCCCGAATAGTTTATACTACATTTAACAGCGATTCCAGCGTATTATTCGCATAAAAAGGATATATATGATTACAGGTAATAAAATTCTTGCCGCTCTGCGAGAGGCGGCGTACGTGCTGAACCAAAACAGCGCCGATATTAATGCGCTTAACGTCTTCCCCGTGCCGGACAGCGACACCGGCACGAATATGAGCGTTACGTTAAGCGCCGCGGTTGAGAGAACTTCCACGCTGCCAACAGATTCACCGGCGCACACCGTGACGGCTTGTGCGGCCTCGGCGGCCTTACGCGCGGCGCGCGGCAATTCCGGCGTAATCCTTTCGCTTATCCTGCAAGGATTTGCACACGCCGTCAAAAACCGTGATGTGCTCAACGGAGAGGATATAGCCGCTGGACTTACCCTTGGTGCGCAAAGGGCTTACAGCGCCGTGCTAAATCCGGTGGAGGGCACAATCCTTTCTGTTGCCAAACGCGCCGCCGAGAGAGCCGCCACTGTTGCCAAGTCTTATGCGGAGCCTATTGAGGTACTTGCCTCGGCGCTCGCAGAAGCACAATTAGCGCTTGCGGACACAACAAACCTTTTGCCGGAGTTAAAAAACGCCGGCGTTGTCGACGCAGGCGGGCAAGGTTTGGTTTATATTCTACAGGCTATGCACGCTTCTTTAAGCGGAAAACATGAATGCGGGAAAAAGGGCACGAATTCAAAGCATTCGCAAGCACCGCAAGCGTCGAAAAGCAAGCTTGACCTGCTCTATGCATATTGCTTGGATTTTACCCTGTTTTATGCTTCTGAAGCAACGCTTTCCACGCTGCGGAAATATCTGGAAACCGCTGGCGACAGCTTGATTTTTGCGGAAGAAGGCGGCTTGTTAAAGGTCCACTTACATACAAATAATCCGGAAGAAATCCTGCGGCAGGTGAGCAAATTTGGTCAACTTGGCAGTTCAAATTTTGAGGATATGCGTTCTCAAAATATCCTAGCGAACCCCTCATAATGGCAGAGCTTGCCCTCCCGAAAATCCCCCCGGATTTCGTTGTTTTTGTGGACATTGCTTTTAAATAAAAGTAGGGGTACGTCATGACGTGCCCCTACGGTACAACAAGGTCACTTTTTCTTTCGTGCCGCGTCAAACGGAGCCATGCCCTTCTCGTCAAAAATCTCCGCCGCTTCCATGCAAATGTCAAGGCTGAGCGAAAGACATTCAGGGTTCAGATGCTCAACATTGTCGTTGCGGGTATGGTAAAAATACTTGGGTGGCGGGTCGTGGCGCAGAGCACAGAAGCCGCACGCACGCAGTCCATACATGCTAAAGGCCTCTGCATCCACCGCACCCGGGTACCAGCCGGCAATCGGCAACTCTTTGCCGCAGTTTTTTCCAGCTTCCTGCAGTAAATCGCCCACAGCCTTGTCGTCGCCGACAGTGCCGGTGCAGCCGCGTGTGTAGGTCATCATCTGATCAACATCGGTCATTGTATCAAGGCTGATGAATATTGTTTCCACACCATCCGCAGTCAGATCGTCCTTGTGCTTTTTGGCAAAAGCCTTTGCGCCGCGCAAACCCGCTTCCTCGGAACCGGAGAGAAAGCAGCCGATTTCCGTGTGCTCAAAGCGGACTCCGCGGTCGTGCATATCCTTGATGACCGCCATAGAGATAAAGTTTGCAGAAAGGTTGTCGTTCGCGCCGTCAACAATGATTTTGTAATTGATAAATAACATGATAGCGATAATGAACGGGAGTGTGCAAATGGCAATCCAGCCGAGTGTCTTCCACGTGCCGTCGGTGTCGGGGATACCGCTGGCAAGACGCGCAATATTAATGCCCAGTGTGTAGAAAATTGCCAGTACCCCGCCAAAAATTACCGGAGCGAGCGCCGCCGCGCCACCCAGCCACTGATATGTCCACTCATTTGCTGCATCCGTGTGACCGCCGAAGATGATACGTTTTTTCACCTCACCGGAAGGCTTGTAGGTGGCGTAGACGTTCCGTGAGATTTTTTTGGGGAACAGAAAGTCGACAAAATCACGGTACATCAGGAACTCAAATACAAACATCAGTGCGGCAAAAAACGGCAGCGCGACCGCCGCAATGCCCATAGCCCAACTGAGTGCACCACCGTTGTGCGGGTTGAGCCAATATAGCGCAATGCTTGCAACCGCCAAAAGCGCCGCCACCGGAATAAAGCCCATGAATGCCGACGGGTGCTCTGTAAAGTCCTCCATAATCACTTCATCAGCGTAGCCCTCCAGCTCCGTTTTTAGGTGCGCCTGTGCATCGCGCTCACTTTTCGTGCCGGGCGCGCGGTTTTTGAAGCGATTACACACCTCGGTAATTCCGCTGAGCATGTACTGCACAAGTTCCTCGGAAATGTTGTGTTTCATTGCCTTTCCTTTCGGTTGTAAATTGTATCGCTGCGGCCAAAGCCGTTTGCGGGCTGTTATGATGAGTCTGACTTAAGGCACTAAAATGTAGTCGCGGCACAATATGCACTGTGCACCGCATTACCGATTCTGCCAGGCTTTGCCGCGTCGCCGATTGGAATAACAGGAACGCCAAGCGACTTAAGCTCTGACTTAAGCGCGTCCTCAGGGCAAATACCTACGCTGAGCACAACCGCCTCAATCGGGATGCTCCGTAACATCTCCGTTTGAACGTTTTTAAGTTTAACGCCCTCGGGGTAGATTGCCGTCAGCTTTTCGCCAAGGTAGAATGTAACACCCGTCCGCTTGAGCTTTGGCAACACATCATCCCTGTGCTGATGATAAGCCCCCGGCGCAACCTCCTCCGCCATCTCTATGACGGATACAAGACTGCCTTGCGCGCACAGATATTCGGCAGTTTCCAGCCCCGTCAGCCCGGAGCCGACGACAGCCACACGTTTGCCGAATAAATCAACTTCGCCGTCCAGTATTTGTGATACCAAATGCACGTTGTCTCCGTCCACTCCGGGAATGTTCGGTATAATTTCCCTTGCACCGACAGCCAAAAACACAGCTTCGGGAGCAATTTCACGCAATATATCAGAACTTACATCTGTGTTGTACTGGATTTCAACCCCGAGCTTTTGGCATTTGACCAGCAAATCATCAACGCACCAACGGACGCGCTCCTTGTGCGGTGGTATTGCGGCAAGATTGACTTGCCCGCCCGCCTGCGCCCCTTTCTCAAGTAAAGTAACCGTAAAGCCGCGCTCTGCCAGCACGCGCGCGGCGGTCAGCCCTGCAACACCGGCGCCAATAACAGCCACACGCCGCCCGCAGCCATTCTTCGGCAATAACGCAGGGATTTTGTATTCCTGCCCGCAGCGCGGATTGAGCGCACATTTGCCTGCTTCACCGTGGAACGCGCCGTCCAGCATGGTTTCAAAGCAATAGAGACAGCTAATGCACCGCGTGACCTCATCCTCCTTGCCGGCCTGCCATTTGTTTGAAAAATCCGGGTCGGCCAGCATCGGTCTGCCGAAGCTGCAAAAATCCTGCGCACCCTCGGTGAGCTGGGTCTCGGCTTGCTCCGCCGATCGGATAACGTTTGCCGCCAGCACCGGAATCTTTACCGCTCGCTTAACTGCCGCAGCAAGATTTTTGCGCCAACCACAAGCAAAGGTCGTCGGCTCCAGCCAGTAGTTCATTGTTTCGTAAGTTGCGGAGGAAACGTCTATCGCATCCGCGCCCATTGCCTCCACTGCTTTGGCTATTTTTATGCCTTCGTCAAGAGTAAGCCCTTGTTCCTTACCTATTTCGCGATAAAATTCGTCTACGCCAAGGCGTACCGCAATAGGAAAATCCGCGCCGCATTTTTCTCTGACGTCCGCGATAATTTCGCGCAAAAAGCGTAGACGGTTCTCTCGGTTTCCGCCATATTCGTCTGTGCGGCGGTTTGTGTGCGGACTCAAAAATTGCTGTATCAGGTAGCCGTGTGCCCCGTGAAGCTCTACGCCGTCCGTGCCAGCTTTTTTTGCGCGCAATGCAGCGTCGCCAAACCTGCCGATAATCTTATATATTTCCTTGACCGAGAGTGCGCGGGTTTTTTGATTCTGGTGCTCGCAGGGAACTGCCGAAGGTGCGGCGACCGATGGCAAAAGCCCGGTTTTCTCTATTTGGGGCATGAACTGCGTCAACTTGAAAAATAGCTTCCAGTACGGCGGAAAAATCCTGCCACACAGTAAACTCAAGCGCATTGTGCCAACCAAAATGGAGTAATTTTGCCGTCCCGGATGATGCAGCTGGCAGAAAATTTTTGCGCCATGCTTGTGGATTCGTTCCGCCATTGCGGCAAGCGGAGCAATATGCCTGTTGTGCGAGAGGGCAATTTGCCCAGCGCAAAGCACGCCTGTATGGTTATCCACGCGCACGCACTCGGTTATGATTAACCCGGCGCCCCCCTTCGCGCGTGCTTCATAATACGCGCACATTTGTTCATCAGGCGTGCCTTCGGGCGTGCCTGTGCCCATCACCATTGGCGCCATAACAATGCGGTTTTTAAGCTCACAATTGCCAATTTTACCCGGCGAAAACAAAAGAGGATACTTTTTGCTTTCACTGGGAATAACAGAATCCGTAGCCAAACTCAACTCCCCCAATCCACAACAAAACAGTAATTACGCCGACATCGTCGTTGATGTCCGCAGCGTGTTTTGTTAAAATTGCTTACCGATACAATTATAGCACGGTTTTTGAGAGTTTGCAACCCCAGAGCAACAGCAATTACTTAATCATCCCAAAGTGATAAGATATAATCATGAGAATAGAAAAATTAATAGAAAACACAAAAGGAATAACCGACCCGCGGCGGAGAATCAAATCACG
>JAIRYC010000060.1 GCA_031267965.1 Oscillospiraceae bacterium
GGCACTGCGGAGAATCTGGTGAAGCACGGCCTTGCCGCCGGAATTGACAAGTTTGTGGTCTGTTCCGTTGCGACTACGCCCGCGCAGGTCCGCCCGGCAAACCGCTTTATCTCTAACGCCGTTGCACAGAGCGAGGGGCGCTTTTGGGGTTATGGCACGCTCCACCCAGACTGTGAGGACGTCCCGGCGCTTGTTGACGAGATCATAGCGCAGGGACTGGTCGGGGTAAAGCTTCACGGAGACTTTCAAAAATTTATAATTGATTCGCCCGCCGCAATGAGAATCTATGAAGTGCTTGAGGGTCGCTTACCGGTTTTGCTCCATAGCGGCGATTACCGTACCCAATACACCAAGCCTGAGCGCGTGGCAAAAATTGCGCGTACATTCCCAAAGCTGGATATTATTGCGGCGCATTTTGGCGGCTGGAGCGAATGGGGCAGCCACGCGCTAGAGCTTGCGGAGCAGGGCGTTTACATTGATACCTGCTCAAGCCTATACGCAATCAAGCCGCGCTTTGCCAAGCTGTTAATTGACACATTCGGTGCTAAACAGGTCTTTTTTGGTACGGATTACCCCATGTGGAGCGCGAAGAAGGAGCTTGAGTATATCAGTCTGCTGCCGCTGAGCGACAGCGAACGCAAGGGAATTTTGGGCGGGAATTTCCTGCGGTTTATCAGCAAGTATGAGCATCGAACTGTGCGAACCGGATGCGGAGGGGGGAATTCTGGTTGCGCAAGGATATAGTGCCGGGCTGTGTGGAACTCATTCCGCCAAGAGCACTTGCAGAATGAGCAACGATTGACTTTATCATAGCCAAATGCTATAATTATAAAGATCTGCAGCATAGCAACATATTCGGAGGCTGAACAATGGAACAGAAAATCACTGCTCTGCGCGAAAGGTTTGCATTTGCGCTTAGCAATGTGGCTGACCCCGTTGCGCTGGAGGCTCTGCGTGTTGAATACCTTGGCAAAAAGGGCTTGCTGGCTGATTTAATGCAGTCCCTGCGCGAGCTTTCCGGCGAGGGAAAAAAGCAGGCCGGGCAGTTCATCAATGCGCTGAAAAATGAAGTTGAGCAGACTATCCGCAGCGCGGCGGAAGCGCAGCAGAAGGCGGAGCTGGACAAGTTGGTCAACGGCGCTAAACAGTATGACGTCACACTGCCGGAGCGCACGCTCCATGGCTCGTATCATCCTATTTCGCTGGTGCAGCGTGAGGTGGAGCACATTTTTGTCACAATGGGCTTTACCGTGGAGGAATACCCTGAGATTGTGGACGACTACCACTGCTTTGAGGCGCTGAATATCCCCAAGCACCACCCTGCGCGCGATATGCAGGATACTTATTACCTCAACAATGGGCAGTTGCTCAAGACGCACACCTCCGCCGCGCAGAACGCTATTATGCGCAAGTACGGTGCGCCGTTGCGGGCGATTTTTCCGGGGCGCTGCTTCCGCAATGAGTCAATTGACGCTTGCCACGAGAACACTTTCTTTCAAATGGAAGGCATTATGATTGACCGCGATATCTCAATCGCGAACCTGATTTACTTTATGAAAACCATGCTTTCGGAGGTTTTTCAGCAGGATATAAAAGTGCGCCTGCGTCCAGGCTTTTTTCCGTTCGTTGAGCCGGGCTTTGAACTGGACATCTCCTGCCTTATCTGCGGCGGCGAAGGTTGCCCGTCCTGCAAAGACAGCGGTTGGCTGGAGCTTTGCCCCTGTGGCATGATTCATCCGCGCGTGCTGGAAATGGGCGGCATTGACCCGAACGAATACACGGGCTTTGCGTTTGGGCTGGGCCTGACGCGCCTTGCGATGATGCGCTATGGTGTGAAGGATATCCGCGACTTTAACAGCGGGAATTTGAGGGTGTTGGCGCAGTTTACGTGAAGAGAGAAGCAATGGGTGCAATATTGGGTCTATGAAAACCGTACAATAAGACCGCAGCATGTACGAATTCACACAGACAAATGCGGGCCTATCAACAACCATAAGGACACAGCTCCAAACGGGTTGTGGCGGTCATTTTAAACATATTACGGAAGCGAAACATTTCGCAAAAAGTTTTTGATATCCCGATACAGCAGATTGTCAAAAAGGCAATCCTCATTGAGTTTTTAAATCCATTTACACGCACTATCCCTGCAAAATTGGCGTTTAGATTGCTATTATTCAACCAAAATTTAACCTGGAGGTCCCTATGTTGGTATCAATGAACTGGGTGCGTGATTTCGTCAACCTCGTTGGGCTAGATCTTGCGGATCTCATTCGCCGCTTCACACTTTCTACCGCTGAAGTGGAAGACGTTATCCGTTATGGCGAGGGCACAAACGGTATCATCATTGCCAAAATACTTGAAGTGCAGGACTGCCCGAACTCACGCAGGCTGCATTTGCTTAAGGTCGATAAAGGGACGGAGATTGTGCAGGTCGTCTGCGGCGCGCCCAACGTCCGCGCAGAGATGACGGTTGCGCTTGCGCCTGCGGGTTCCTCTGTGCAGGGGCACGCAATCGGCAAGGCAACACTGGCGGGCTATGAATCCAACGGCATGTGCTGCAGCGAGGCGGAGCTTGGACTAAGCGATGAAAACAGCGGAATCCTTAACCTGACAGGCGTTGACGCGCCTCTTGGCACGCCCATTGAGGCACTTGTCGAGTTGACTGACGTCGTCTTTGAGGTGGATAACAAATCGCTAACCAACCGTCCGGATTTGTGGGGTATTTACGGCATTGCACGCGAGTTCGCGGCGCTTGCCGGGCGTGAGCTAAAACCAATCCCACAGGCGGATTTGACGGCATACGACAATTTGCCCGCCGTGGAGATTGAACTGCGAAGTCCGCTGTGCCAGCGTTACAGCGCACTCAAGGTACGCAACATAACCGTAAAAAAAAGTCCGCTGAATATGCAGGTGCGTCTTGCCCGTTGCGGCATGCGCGGCATCAATCTGCTGGCAGATTTGACCAATTACCTGATGCTGGAAATGGGTCAGCCTATGCACGCGTTTGACCGGCGCAGGGTGAATTCAATCTGCGTTAAGACGTTTGCGGAGCCGTTCAAATTCCAGACCTTGGATGGTCAGGAGCGCAACATTGACCAAGACACTTTGATGATATGCACGGATGATGAGCCGATCGCCTGTGCCGGCATTATGGGCGGTTTTGCGTCAGAGATTAAGGATGACACGGACAGTCTGTTGCTGGAGAGTGCGACATTTGACCCGGTGAGCATCCGCAAAAGCTCCTCACGGATGGGGTTGCGCACGGACGCGTCTGCCCGCTACGAGAAGGCGCTTGATCCTGAAATGACTGTGCCTGCAATTGCGCGATTCATCGACCTTTTGCAGGGAATCGACCCGGGGGTGGAGGTTGCCAGCCGTCTTTCGGATGTGCAGCGCTTCGCATATCCGCCAACCACGCTGACGCTGGAAAAGCGCTTTATTGACCGCTACACGGGCATTCCGATTGACGATGCGCGGATTGTGGGGATTCTCACATCACTGGGATTTGGCGTTGCGCAATCGGGTGAAAGCTTTGCCGTTCAGGTGCCCTCATGGCGCGTGACGAAGGACGTTACAATTCCGGCGGATTTGATTGAGGAAATTACGCGCGTTTATGGATACGACAACTTTGAGATTCACTCGACGAAATCCGTGCTATACCCCGTGCGAGAGGATATTTGCAAAACGCAGGACACTGTTGCGCGCGACTTTTTGGTGCAGCGCGCGAAGCTGCACGAGGTACATTCCTACCTGTGGTGCGACAAAGAAAAATTTGCCGCGCTGGGGCTGGAAGTTGAGGATAATGTTCGCCTGCTCAATTCCGTCAACCCAAACCATGAGATTCTGCGCAACTCCATGATACCGACATTGCTCACATTGGCGCACGAAAATCGCGGATTTTCCGGCCATTTTGGCATATTCGAGATGGGCCGCGTGGTTGTGGGTCAGTTGAATAACGGTGATTGTGATGAGCGTAAATCGCTTGGGATTGTGCTTTTTAGCCGCGATGCGGACGAGGAGACACTGTTTTTCCGTCTGCGCGATTTTGTCAGCGACCTGCTTTTGGCAGTTAAACGCATATGTCCGTCATACGTAAAGGTGAAATTAAGTCATGCATGGCAACATCCAGTCAACACTTTTGATGTGCGCTTAGACGATGTGAGTGTTGGTAATCTTGGCACGATTCATCCGGCGAATACCCAAAAAATTGACAAAAAAGCCGCGATTGTTTACGCGGAAATTGATATGAATACACTGGCGGAGGTTGTTGCCGCACCAATCAAGTACAGCGAACCATCCAAATTCCCCGGCATTGACGTTGACCTCTCCTTTGTTCTGGGCCAGGGAATCCAGTTTGCGCGGATTGCGGATGCAATCTCCATGCTTGATTGCGAGTTGCTCAGTGGGTATAGCTTTACGGATACCTTCGGACTGGGCGAGGGTGAAATCAGCGCGACGATACGGCTCACATTTGCGTCAAAGGAGAGGACGCTTGCCCGCGCAGAGATTCAGCCGGCGCTGGATTTGCTGGTTGGAAGGCTCTCTACGCAGGGTATTGCGTTAAAAGGATAAGGTGCGTGCTATGGAAGATCATTTACAGGTTTTGCGTGACTTTTTTGCTGCGGATAAATTTGCTGCCGGCATTGGTATTGTGATTGACAATGTGACTGATAAGCACGTAGTTTGTTCGCTTGAACTGAACGACAGTCACCATAACGCGGGTGGCGGCGTGCAGGGCGGTGCAATCTTTACGCTGGCGGACCTGACATTTGCCATTGCTTGTAATACGGATTACGTTTTTGGCAAGGCGCCGACGATGAGTGTTGGCGCAAGCTGCACTATCAGCTATCTTAAAGCGACGCGCGGGACAAAGCTTTTTGCCGAATCAACCACGCTAAATCAGGGACGTACGCTTGGCAATTACCGAATAAATGTCCGCGACGACCTCGGCATTGAGATTGCGGAAGTGCTGTGCACGTCCTGCCGACTGCCGCGACACTGATCATGTCCTATATACTTGCTTGATAAGCCTTGTGGGGAAGAACTCATAAAATGCAAACAAGTCAATCACACTGATAACAAATTTTTTTATCTGCGAGTTGGCAACACTCACCTATAGAAGGTTATTTGGGGTGGATATATGCGTTTTTCATGTGGAAAGCCCCATTCCTCAATAGGTCATCTTGATTTTCCGGCTGAATCTCACAGTCACAAAGCCGAATAACCCGTATGCTGCGCAAAGTGCCCAAAACAGTATGTTTGTGAGCAGTGAGAATTGCCATTGGGCAAAAAATTGCGAGCCGAAGATTGCGGCGATATATATCACGATTGTCACGAAAAGTGCGCACAACCGAGCGATTGCCCAAGGCCGGGTGAGCGGTTCTTTATTCTGTGAAGCCGCGAGCAAGCGGAACGATGCCACCGAAAACTCCAACCCAAACAGCAAAAACGCAGGCCACGGGCTAAGCAGTCCCCGATCTAAGAAGAACAGCACCGCCATTGCGGTCACGGCGGAGCACGCAATTTCCTCCAGCGCAAGCCCGCGCAAGTGGCGGAGCATTTTCGGCTCCTCAATATGCAATGCCTGCGCGGCGGCGGATAACCATTCACGCAGTTTCATGTCCGGGTTTGGCTTTGGAATGCTCAGGATGTCGATGCGGATATCCGGACGAAGCGTATCCGGGGCGCCTTTGCGCCAGAGTGCGGCAAAGTAAGTTAGCCCCGAAAGCGCGGCAGCGGCGGCAGTTCCCCAGAGGAGGAGGTTGCACATCAGAGGGAATAGCCGTTCCGGCATGGCGACGCCGGAGCTTTGCAGTTGCGCGGTTATCAGCAGGGCAAATATCGAAAACATTTGCAGCACAGTTTTAATTTTACCCCAAATGTTTGCCGGCAGCACTGTGCCCGCACGGGCGGCGGTCAGGCGCAGACAGATCATGCAGTATTCGCGCGTCAGCACGAGCACAGGTACCCAATATGAGCACCAACCCCAGTGGACAAAGAGCAGCATGGCGGTGGTGGTGACGAGTTTGTCGGCGACTGGGTCGAGAAATTTGCCGAATGTGGTAACAAGACCATATCTGCGGGCGATGGCGCCGTCCGCCGCATCCGTGATGGCCGCCAGCGCAAACACAGCCGCCGCTAACAAGTAATGCCAGCCAAATCCCTGCCACAACGCGGCAAGGATGAACAGCGGCGCCATAAGTACGCGCAGCAATGTCAGTTTATTGGGAAGGTTCATGTTGGTTCCTCGCTCTACAAAGTTGAAGAACTGCGTCTTAAACAATTTTTCCGACTAAGTCATACCCGTCATCGCTAACGCCAAGAATTTTGACGCTGTAATACTCGCCATCGCGTGCGTTGCCGCTGAAATACACGCATGCATCAATCTCCGGTGCGTCAAGGTGGCTGCGCCCAATGTTCATGTCTGTGTAGCCGTCATAGTCCTCGCAGACAACCTCCAGTATCTTGCCGACCATAAGCTCCGCATTTGCACGGGCTATGTCGTTCTGCGTGCGCATCAAGATATCCAGCCGCTCCTCGGCAAGCTCTTCGGGCGCCTGATCCGGCATCTCAGCGGCGGGTGTGCCTTCCTGCGGAGAATACGCAAACACACCCAATCGCTCAAATTTTTGCTCTTTTATGAAGCTGTGCAATTCCTCGAAATCTGCTTCGCTTTCGCCGGGCAGACCCGTGATGAACGTTGTGCGCAAGGCGATATCCGGCATTGCTGTGCGGATTTCTGCCAGCACATGGCGTATATCTGCCGAACTGCCGCGGCGGTTTATGCGCGTCAGCACCGAATCGCTGATGTGCTGCAACGGCAAATCCATGTAATGTATGATTTTCGGCTCACTTGCCATGACGGAAAGCAGTTCCGGCGTGACGCGGTCAGGATAACAGTATAACAGACGAATCCAGTGTAATTCGTCGATTTTACACAGCGCGCGGAGTAGATTGGTCAGACGGAGTTCGCCGTAAATATCCAGCCCGTAGCTTGTGGTGTCCTGCGCAATGAGTATCAGCTCGCGCACGCCGCCTTCAACGAGCCCGCGCGCCTCCAGCAACACTTCCTCCATCGGCACAGAGCGGAACGGACCTCGTATGGACGGGATTGCGCAGTACGCGCAACGGTTGCTGCAACCGTCCGCAATTTTCAGGTAGGCCCAGTGCTCGGGCGTTGTCAACAGGCGTTTGCCGGTGAGCGGCAATGCCTCGGGTGAGCTATCATCTTGCGCTGTGTGCGCAAGGGCGTCGTTTTTCAAGACTGAGCGTGCCAACGTGACAATATCTCCTGCCGCGCCAAGACCGGCTACCGCATCTGCTTCGGGGAACTGCTCCAAAATTTCCGTGCGGTATTTTTGCGCCATGCAGCCGACCACGATAATTTTTCCGACTTTACCCTCGTCCTTCAACTGCGCCATCTCCAGCACGGCGTTAATGGATTCCTGCTTGGCGGAGTCGATAAACCCGCAGGTGTTTACAATAACAGCGTCCGCACCATCTGTCAGCGCGTCAACGATTTGCATACCGGCATCCTCCAATTGTGCCAGCATCCGCTCTCCATCCACCTGATTTTTGGGACAGCCAAGGCTTACAAATCCAATTTTTTCAGCCATGTTAGATTTCCTCCGTATCTTCATATTCACGCATTGCGGCGCGGATATTCTGCCAGTCGTAGCCCATGCGAATTAGGGCGTTGACAACTCGCCGCCGCCCTTTTTCGGTATCTAAATCGCGTGCAAATTTACGTTCAATCAGTGCGGAAACAGCCGCGCGTGGGTCGTAATCCTCCATAGCTTCCAACGTCGTTTCTATGGCTTCGGCGTCCACGCCGCGCCGCCGAAGCTCCTGAGCGATACGTCGCGGGGCAAAACCTTTACCCTTCATCATGCGCTCTGTTTGGTGCTCGGCATAGGCTTGGTCGTCAATCAGACGGGCGGCGGTCAACCTTTCCAGTGTGCGGTTCGTTTCTTCTTTGGGGCAACCGTGCTCCAAAAGCTTACGCTCCAACTCCGCACGGGAATGTGCACGGCGCGCAAGCAAATCCAAGGCTTTATCATAGCAGGAAATATTTGGCTTTGTAAAATTTCTGTTCATAGCATTCTTGTTTATATACGGACGTGAGCATAGCGTCCAATGCAGCGTGTATCGTCGTAATATAACAGGGGGAAGCGAAATTCGCAAGTGTTGTTAGCCCGGCAACTCGCCGATTTGTTCAATAATGTACTTTGGGCGGTATGGGAACTCCGAAATGTTGTTGCGCGTCGTCACACCGGAGAGTGCAAGCACAGTATCAATTCCGGTTTCAATCCCGGCAATGATGTCTGTGTCCATCCGGTCGCCAATCATCGCTGCTTCGTCCGAGTGCACGCCTAGCATGCGCAGCCCTGTGCGCATCATCAGTGCGTTTGGTTTGCCGATGTAATAAGGGCGCTTGCCGCTAGCCAACGCAATTGGCGCGATTAATGCCTGACAGGTGGGAATGATGCCCGTTTCGTCGCGCCCGGTTAGGTCAGGGTTTGTGCCGATTAGCTTTGCGCCGCCCAATACGAGTTGCAGCGCGTGCTTGACCATGGCGTAGTGGTAGTACGGCGTTTCGCCAACAACAACGTAGTCGGGCGCAGCTTCCGTAAGGGTGATACCCTCCTCATAGAGCGACTGCCGCAAGCCGTCGCCGCCAATGACGTAAGTGCTGCAGCCCGGCGATTGCGACGAAAGGAAGCGTGCCGTTGCTTGTCCACTGGTGTAGAAGTGGCCTTCGTCAATGTCAAGCCCCATGCCAAGGAGCTTTTCGCGCAGTTGGGCAGGAGTGCGCTCGCTGGAGTTGGTCAAAAAAAGATAGCGCTTGCCGGTGTGCTCCAGCCAATCAACGAATGTCCTTGCGCCCTCAATTAAGCGCGTGCCGTGATAAACGACACCGTCCATATCGCATAAAAAGCCCTGCTTTGCGCGGATTTCGTCCAAGTTTTGCATATTAACACTGCTCCATCATACAAATGAAGCAAGTATAGCATATTTAGCTTAAAAAGTAAACCGTTCTATATTTTTATTTGTTTGGGCATACACAGATTTGCCGTCCAAAATAATGCTGACGATGGGGTCAGTTATGGTGTTCAGTCTGCCGATTACCGCACCGCCCTTGTCGTAGACTTCAAGCGAATTTGCCTGAAGCACAGCGATATTTTTGCCGTCAAACGCTAGTGAAGCCACCGCTTCAACAGGCTTCTCGAATTCCGGCTCACCTTGCGCGTCAAATACCTGCAAGCTGGACCGGTTGCCCTCGCTGCGCAGGACGAGCGCCGTTCTGCCCTCCTGCGAGAAGGTAAAACGCTCCAATTGCCCGGCGATTAGTTCAGTGTCCTCCACGGCGCGGCTGCCATCTGTTTTAAGGTAGGTGAGTATATTTTCACCCAATATGCAGAGCCGATTTTTATCCGTAAACCGCGCACGCAGCATGGCGCCCTGCCCAAAATCAACCTCAGCAGCGGCTTTTTGTTTTTTTATGTCAAATATAATTGCGCGGCTGTAACGCTCGCCCTCTTCCATGCGCAGGAGCACAACGGCGGCGTAGCGCCCATTGGATGACAGCGTAACCGAAACAATGCGCTCCCCGGCATTTGACCAACTGAAAGTAATGCTGCCGCTTGGATTAAGCACGTCAAGCCGCGTTTCTCCGGCGGCAGTTTGGCTTGCCAGTGCAGCGTTTTTTTGCCCGGCACTCACCAATGTTATTGGGCTTCGGGCGTTGCCCTCAAAGATAATGCCTTTTTTGTCATGCAGAAAATACCGGCCGTCCGCCCGGTCAGCTACAAATGTGCACCCGTATGCGGACGACGCGATTGGGTCTGCGTAATCAAGTTTGCGAGAATAGACTTCGCGCGCTTTTTTATCAAGCTGTGTCACACTGTCTACGCCGAGGATTTCCACACCGTTCTCCGCTGGCAGCATTTCCAGCGGAGATTGCCCCTCAAGGCTGTGCGGATATCCCTCATTCACCGGGCGGGCGAACAGCGCCGCGAGTCCTCCGTTTGGCACAGAGAGAAGAGTCGGAACAAGCAATGCGCAAAAAATCAGCGCGAACGCGGCAAATATCAGAGCACGCACGTGCTTTGGGTTATGCTTTTTTGTAGATTGCGCTTTTTTCATGCGTTTTCCCCGTAAAACGTTTTGTGACGATACTCGACTTTCTCTAAAAAGAGGCCTTGCGGCGGCAACGTTGCGCCCGCCAACGTCCTGTCCCGCAAGGCAAGAATCTCGGCTATGCCCGGCAGTGCTTTGGGACGTTTTGCGCGTTGCAGCAGCGTGCCTGCCAAAATTCGTACCATGTTATAGAGAAACCCGTCTGCTTCCGCCGTGAAAATCAGCAGATGGCCATGCTGTTCAAAATCCGCGCGTTTAAGCGTCCTAACGCTTGTTTTCGTCCCTGCGCCGGATGCGCAGAATGCCGTAAAATCGTTTGTGCCAAGGAGTGGCTGCGCTAATTCATTCAGCTTGTCCGCATCAAGCGGAGCACGCTCCCAGTGGGCGTATCGGAGCAGAAAAGGATTTTCCTGTGGTGCGTTCCAGATTTGGTAGCGGTAGCGTTTACCGACGCAATCGTAACGCGAGTGGAAGGTTTCCGCCACTTCCTCGCAGGTAAGCACGCGCACCGTATGCGGCAGATTGCTGTTCAGCGCACGAATGAGTGCGGCGCAATTCCACACCTTTTTTGTCCGCACAGTGCAGCAAAAGACATCTGCATGCACGCCGGCGTCTGTGCGCGAGCAACCCAACGGCGGGGATTCTCCGAAGCCTAGGATGCGCAGTGCATCATACAAAACAGCCTGCACCGTCAGCGCATTGGGCTGAAGCTGCCAGCCGTGGAAGTCGGTGCCGTCGTAGCACAGAGATAGGAGATATTGGTTCATCATTTTGGGGGTAGGGGCACGTCATGACGTGCCCCTATGTTCAATTTGATGGTAATTGCGATAATCATGGCAGGTCAAGCTCAAACAAATGCGCCGCGCAGCGCCGCGAGAGTGCTTTCTGCGTCAAGTGCGGGCACAAGCAGGCTAATTTCCGTCAGCGCGGTGGTTACCATACGCAAATCTGTCACATCCTGTGCGACCGCAAAAACCTTTGCAGCAACGCCTGGCTCACCGTTCATGGGCTCGCCGCCGACGGTGATTTTGGCGTATCCGTTGCTGACGCTGACCTTGAGCGCTGAGTTATCCTTTTGCAGTGAGCCAGTCACGCCGAGGACGCACGCAAAATCGTTGTCGCTTACGGTGAACGAGAGTGCCGCGCCGCCAGATGAACCCGGCGCAAGAGCAATCATGTCCACGTCGGTTCCGGTTTCGGCAATGCGGCGCAGGACGTCCGCCAAAAACGGCGCGCCGGACGGACATTCACCAAGCGAAATAAGTGTAACGCCTTCTTGAATACCGATTGAAAATTCACTAGACATGGGAATCTCCTTATTAAATTGAAATCATATCGCGCATGTCATAAAGTCCGGGCTGCTGTGCACGCAAAAACGCTGCGGCGTTGAGTGCACCCGCAGCAAAAAGCTCCTTGCTCTGTGCGCTGTGAGAGAGCTTCAAAACCTCGCTGTGCCCGGCAAAAATAACCTCGTGTTCGCCAACGATTGTTCCGCCGCGGATGGCCGAAATGCCGATTTCTTTTTTGTCACGTTTCCGGCGAACTTGGGAGCGGTCGTAAACATAGTGTGTATCCGGTAAGATCTCATGAATCGCGTCAGCAAGCATGAGTGCCGTGCCACTGGGCGCATCTACTTTTTGGTTATGGTGCGCTTCAACAATTTCAATATCAAACGTTGCGCCTAAAATCTGAGCCGCCCGCTGTGCCAATACCTTGAGTAAATTAACCCCAAGGCTCATGTTGGCGCTGAAAAACACCGGGATTCTGTCAGCAGCGCGTCTGACGAGATTGACCTGTGCGTCCACAAGACCAGTTGTGCAAATAACCGCCGGTGTGCGGTGGGAAACAGCATATTCCAACAGACCGGCAAGCGCGTTCGGGTGGGAAAAATCAATAATAATGTCCGCCTTGCCGGAAAAATCGGCAGGGGAGGCAAACACGGGAAACTTCGACAACGAGGAATCCCCGCCCGGATCAATCCCCGCAAGAATCTGCGTATCCTTGTGCTGTGCGGCAAGGGCGGCAACAACGCGTCCCATTTGCCCCGTGCAGCCGGAGAGCAGGATGTTCAGCATTATTTTTCAACTTCCTTCTTTAACTATAGGGGTGGTTGTAAACCCTCTGCAGGCTGTTATTACACCAAACCGTGGTTTTTGAGCGCCTTTACCAGCTTTTCCGCTGCCCCGGCGCCGATTGCCGGCAACGGAAGTCTGCACGGTCCCACGTTCCAGCCCATAAGTTTCAGCGCCTCCTTGACGGGGATAGGGTTCACGTCCGCAAATAGGTCGTTGCACAGGTCAATGTATTCTAGCTGTAAACGCGCGCCTTCCGCGAAGTCGCCCGCAAGGCATGCGGCGGCCATATCGTGCGTCACTTTGGGGATGACGTTTGAAAGCACGGAGATTACGCCGACCGCGCCAAGCGACATAAAGGGCACAATTTGGTCGTCATTGCCACTGTAAAGCACCAGATCGTCACCGCAGAGGGCGGCAGTCTGCGCCAATGCGCTGACGTCGCCGTTTGCCTCCTTGGCGGCATTGATAAGCGGGTGCGCGCTAAGCGCCTTGTAAGTTGCGGGCTGGATGTTAAGCCCTGTGCGCGAGGGTACGTTATAGAGTATTATCGGCGTACTGACCCTGTCCGCAAGATAGCTGAAGTGCTCAATCAAGCCCTGCTGGCTGGTTTTGTTGTAGTACGGCGTGACCATGAGCAAGCCGTCAACGCCGCTTTTTTCGGCCTCATTAGAGAGCTTGAGGCAGTAGGCGGTGTCGTTGCTGCCGGTGCCGGCAATAACGGGGACGCGCCCACTCACGTGCTGCGTGCAGTAGCGAATCAGCTCGGCGTGCTCAGTGTGGCCCAGCGTGGGGCTTTCGCCCGTTGTCCCGCAGACAATCACCGCATCTGTGCCGTTCTCAATCTGGAAGTCAATCAGCTTGGCAAAGAGGGGATAGTTGATTTTGCCGCCGGATTCAAACGGTGTGACAATCGCCACGCCGGCGCCGGTGAAGATTGGCTGTTTCATGGCGGAACGCTCCTTATCTTATTGCAGTTGATAAATTGTGGAAGCGAGTTGCAGTTTTATGCGGTTTGTGTTGACTGCCGTGGCAAGCATCCGTTCAAGCTCACGGCATTCCCTGAGCAGGCAATCGGCACGATCTTCCTTGAGGAGCTTAGCGCATTCGAGCAAGCGCAGCCAGTAGCGGGTTTCGGCGGCGTCGTTGAGTGCAGCCATCATTTTGGCAGTAAATTCGCGGCGGGTGGGGGCGTAAAAGGCTTCGGCGACGTTCATGCCGATTTCCGTCCCGGCACGCAGCAAATGCCGTGAGAGTATGCACTCCTTTTCTTCTTCGCATAAATACGTGTGGATTTCGGTTATGCAGACCGCAAAGGCAAGACTTTTTTCCCTCAAAACACAATGGCTGCAATGCCGCACCGCGTCTCACTCCAAACCGCTGCCATACTTCACTGCAATACTATTAGGGATTTTGAGAAATTAGAAGAGCTTGCGGCGGTTTGTACCCGCTATCATATTAGTCAAGGTAGCCCTTATATGCTAATAGCTCAGCCATAAGCACCGCGCCGCCTGCTGCGCCGCGCAGAGTGTTGTGGCTCAGGCAGACAAATTTGCAGTCATACTGCGTGTCCTCGCGCAAACGGCCGATGCTGACCGCCATGCCGCCCTCTAAATCGCGCTGGAGTCCGGTTTGCGGCATGTTGTCTTCTTCAAAATAATGCAGGAATTGTTTAGGTGCGCTGGGCAGCTGGGCCTCCTGCGGGATAGCGGAGAATGTGCACCATTTTTCCAGAATTTGCTCCTTGATCGGCTTCTTTTTGAACCGGGCAAAAACTGCCGCCAGATGACCGTCGCTCACCGGCACACGAATACACTGCGCGGTAAAATGCGGCTCGCTTGCAGGAATAATTGCGCCGTCACGTACAGTTCCCCAGATTTTCAGCGGCTCCTGTTCGCTCTTCTCCTCCTCGCCGCCAATGAACGGGATGACGTTGTCAAGCATCTCCGGCCAAGTGTCAAAGGTTTTGCCGGCGCCGGAAATGGCCTGATAGGTGCACACAAGCACGTCTTTCACGCCGAACTCGTCATGAAGCGGGAACAGCGCGGGTACATAGCTCTGCAATGAACAGTTGGACTTGACCGCCACAAAGCCGCGTTTGGTACCCAAACGTGCGCGCTGCGCCGGGATAATCTCCGCATGCCCGGGGTTCAACTCCGGCACGATCATCGGAACGTCCGGCGTGCTGCGGTGGGCGCTGTTGTTGCTGATAACAGGGCATTCCGCCTGTGCGTATGCGGTTTCCATCTTTTTGATCTCATCCTTGGACATATCCACCGCACAGAACACAAAATCTACCTGCGCGGCAATTTCCGCTAGGTCAGCAGTAGCATCATAAAGCACCATGCCGGCAAGCTTTTCCGGCAGCGGAGAGGTCATGCTCCAGCGGCTGCCGAGTGCCTCACAGTAAGTTTTGCCTTTTGAGCGCGGACTTGCCGCCAGCAAAACCACATTGAACCATGGGTGCTCTGACAGCAGTGTGGCAAAACGCTGCCCCACCATGCCCGTTGCGCCAATAATACCAACATTAAACTGATTTTTCACGTTGTTTACCCCCTTGCGGCACAATATGTTTATCGCCGCCCTTGTATTCCCGCAAAATTCACGTTATACTATCATACCAGTTTCTTTAGAAATTGTCAATTCAAAAACGCAATTGCTGCAGAAAACAGACAAGGCTATTGCTAAAGTGATTCTATATTATGGGGAGCCATTATGAACACGAAAGATTTTGATTATTTCCTTCCGCCGGAACTGATTGCCCAGCACCCAACCGAGCGCCGCGACGAATCCCGCATGATGCATATAGACAAAAACACGGGCATGTGGCGGCATGGACGTTTCCGGGATATCCTGACAGCGCTGCATGCGGGCGACTGCCTTGTGCTCAACGACAGCAAGGTGCTGCCTGCGCGGCTTTTGGGCGTGAGCGAAAAGACCGGTTCACCTGTTGAATTGCTTTTGCTGAACGATTTGGGCGGCGATGCTTGGGATTGCCTGACCAAACCCGGCAAGAGGGCGCGTGTGGGGGCGCGGGTTTCGTTTGGGGACGGGCAATTGCAAGCAGAGGTAACCAAGGTCTGTGAGGACGGTAACCGTAAGGTGCGTTTTACATATAGTGGCACGTTTATGGAGGTGCTTGACGCGCTGGGCGAAATGCCGCTGCCACCGTATATCACGGAGAAGCTGGACGATAAGTCACGCTACCAAACCGTTTATGCAAAGGAGTTAGGCTCCGCCGCCGCACCTACGGCCGGCTTGCACTTTACGCCGGAGCTGCTGGACGAACTCCGCGCGCGCGGCGTGGCGATTGCACCAATCACATTGCATGTGGGCTTGGGAACCTTCCGCCCGGTCAAGGCGGAGCGCATTGAGGAGCACCACATGCACAGTGAGCGCTGCCATATCCCGCAGGAAAGCGCGGAGTTGATTGCCGCAACAAAGGCGGGCGGTGGGCGGGTTATTGCTGTGGGGACGACCTGCTGCCGCACCTTGGAGGCCGCCGGTCAACGTTCAGAGGGGGATTTATCCGGCGGCGGCGCAACCAATATCTTCATCTACCCAGGCTATCAATTCCGTGTGATTGACGGCTTACTGACGAATTTCCATCTGCCGCAAAGCACGCTGATTATGCTGGTGTCCGCACTGCTCGGCAAGGATCGAACAATCGCCGCCTATGCCGAGGCTGTGCGGGAGAGATATCGCTTTTTCAGCTTCGGGGATTGCATGCTGATTTTGTAAAACACAGAGGCGATTCACTTGCAAAGGAGAACTGTTTGCGAGTTTTGAGGAAGGTTTCGGCGGAGTAATTGCATAAAATATACTTGCAACTTAACCTTATCCTTAACCTATGAGTATATTTTATATAACCGGAAGCTTGTGCCATTCTTGAAGTAAAAGCTCTTAGCTCTTGTTATTTTACCCCAAAAATGCGATAATGTATAGAACAAATGAAACGACAAGGATCAAACATGCCCTATCGACTCATAAAACAAGAAGCCTGTGCGCGGCGCGGCGAGTTCATCACGCCGCACGGCACGGCGCAAACGCCCGCCTTCATGAACGTCGCCACGACGGCGGCAATCCGCGGCGGACTTGGCGCGGCGGACTTGGCGGCGCTTGGCTGCCAGATTATGCTCTGCAATACCTATCACCTGCACCTGCGCCCCGGCGAGGATATTGTCCGTGGGCTGGGCGGCTTGCGGGGCTTTACAGGCTGGAGTGGCCCTACGCTGACGGATTCCGGCGGCTTTCAGGTGTTCAGTCTTGCGGCGTTGCGCAAAATCAGTGAGGCAGGGGTGCGGTTTAGCTCCCACATAGATGGCCGGCGGCTCTTTATGGGGCCGGAGGAGAGTATGCGGATTCAGTCTGCGCTGGGTTCTACCGTTGCGATGGCGTTTGATGAGTGCGTGGAAAATCCGGCGGCATACGAATACGCGCGGCTTTCCTGTGGGCGAACCACACGCTGGTTAGTCCGCTGCCGTGATGAGATGGCGCGCCTGCGCACACTGCCGGAAACGCTCAATAAGGAGCAAATGCTTTTTGGTATCAATCAGGGTTGCACCTTTGACGACCTGCGCGCGCAGCATATGCAGGAGATTGCGCAGCTGGATTTAGATGGCTACGCAATCGGCGGATTGGCTGTGGGCGAGCCTGCGGAGGAAATGTACCGCATGATTTCCGCTGTGGAGCCACACATGCCGGCGGACAAAATCCGCTACCTGATGGGTGTGGGTACACCCGCGAATATCCTTGAGGCGGTGAGTCTCGGCGTGGATTTGTTCGACTGCGTGATGCCCAGCCGCAACGCGCGGCACGGTCATGTGTTCACATGGGAGGGAGTGCGCAACCTCAATAATATGAAATACAAAAGTGATCCCGCGCCGATTGAGGAGGGATGCGGCTGCCCTGCGTGTGCAAGCGGGCGTAGCAGGGCGTACGTCCGCCACCTGTTAAAGGCGGACGAAATGCTGGGGATGCGCCTTGCGGTAGGGCACAACCTGTGGTTTTATAACCAACTTATGGCGCGTATTCGCGATGAGCTTGATAAGGGCACATTTGCGGAATTCAAGGCATCTGTGCAGGAGCGGGTTGCAACGAGGATTTAGGTGACGAATTCAGCCGCAAGTATGTGCGCGATGCATGTTATGAAAACGGACGGCAAGTCAATACCTGCCATCTGCTCTCATCAGTTTAACCGCCAACGAAAACAATAATGCCTTACATAGTCTTCTTTGCGCTATTCAATCATCAAAGCCGCCACGGTCGCGTCGTCCTGTTCGTTGGCAGGGATGTCCCGCAGCGCTAGTGAAAGCACATCCTGCGCGAGCTTTTCGGCTCCCTTGGACCAATCGTCGAGCAACGCGCGCACGGGCGCTTCATCATCAAAAACCGCGCCGTCAGAAAACAGCAAGCAAATATCTCCCGCGGCAAGCGAGCGCTTGTGTTCGCTGAAGGTTATCTCTCGCAATATGCCTGCCGGAAGGGAATCCGACTCCAGACGCTCGGTCGTATTTTTTACCGTGACGAGCGACGATGCGGCGCCCGCCTTGTATATCCGCAGTTCACCCGTGTAGGGATCAAACACCGCCGCGTCCAACGTTGCAAGGGACTCCTCGGCAGATTTTGCCATGAGCGCTGAATTTGTCAGCCGCAGCGCGCAAGCAAAGCTCAAACCGGACTGTGCCAGTGTTGAGAACAGTGTACAGGTGAGTGCGCTGTCTACTGCCGCACGGCCGCCGGTGCCCATGCCGTCGCTGAGCAAAAACACTGTCTCGCCGCCCGGCAGCAAAAACTGCACATAATAATCCCCGCAAAGCCGCGCGTCACCGCGCGCACGCTGTGCCACGCCGATATCCAGCGTATACGCTGACCTTTGCGCAAACTCCCAAATAAACACGCTATCATGTTCCTCCAGCGAGATCTCGCGCAGCGTGACCTCTGCCGCCGCCTCAAGCTTGTGGAAGAACGCCGCAGAGTCAAAGTCCGCTGCCGGCAACTCGTTAAGGACCAGCTGCAGTTCAATATGTCCCCAGCGGTCAAGTGTGCAGCCTGCTGAGCGGCAAAGCAGCCCTGCGCGGATGGCCGACGCCTTCGCCTGTGCGCTCTGCGGGACAAGGTAGCGCCCGTTACTTGAGAGCGTTTCACCCAAATCACGCAAAATATCCTCCATGCCCCCAAGCTGCTCACTGACCGCCTCGCGCAACGCGCGGGTCCGCGCCGGTATCTCGTCGCCATGAGCGTTCGCGTCCAGCGCGTGCTTGCTGCCCAGTTCCTCCAGCGAGAGCGAAACACGTTCCACGCACTCGCGCACCCGTTTTAGCGCCATGGAGGTATCACCCAAAAGACGCGTGGCTTGTCTGTCCGCTTCAGGAACGGGGATTTGCTGCACGGATTGCCGCGCCTCCGCCAGCCTTTTGGGCGGGATGAATAAGAACGCTGCCGCCCCGGCAGTACACAGCGCAAAGTGTGCGAATACATTATTCTCCGGATTGAGCAGCACCAAAAATCCGCCCACCGCACAAAAAACGCCCGCGCTCAGCAGCCTCCCCAGCGGGGAGAGCGCTCCCGCCAGCACGCCGCCAAGGCAAAGCATGAGCGCGAGCGTCACGCTCTCCCCCCGGAGCAAAAGCGCCGCAGAGAACGCCACACCTGCCACGCTGCCGCCCTCTGCCCCTGCTATAAACGCCGTCAGGAGAATCAGCAGCGCCGCCAAAATTACCGCAGGAGACAGCCCTGAAACACGTATTGGCGCCAGCGCGGCAATCATTACCGCAACGGAAAACACCAACGCAAGGCGCGTGCGGGTTTCTCCACGGATTCCTTCCAGCCATTCACGCGCTGTGTTCCGCACATGGGCAGGTTTGCCTTTGCCGCCTTGCCCCGATTTGCTTGCCGTAGGCATAACCTCCCCAAACAGCATACACGCACCGCCGGCAAGGATGGTTTCGCACGCAAGGCGCAGCAGCGCATCAGGGGCAAAGCTCTCGACCGAAAGCACGGCTATGCCGGTTGCCAGTGCGCTGACAGCCGCGCCCACCGGGTACAGCGCCCGCGGGATATCTATGCGCAGGAAGCACTCGGCCAGGACGCGCAGCAGCACCGCCGCCAGCACCGCCGCCGCAAACCGCAGGATTCCCGCAGCGCCGGTGGCGCTCAACGCGTATCCGGCGCACGCCCCTGCCGCCGACGCGATGCAGTACGGGAACGGCACAGTTGCCGCGAACGCCAGTCCAAAAGGCGATATACCCGCAAAGGAACCGCCATATGCCAGCACAAATGCGGTTATGGCAGAAGCCGCGTGCGTAAACACGGTGCGCATAAACTGGGTTGCTTGCAACGGCATTTTTTGTTTCCGCAGGGGATGGGGGATTACTTTTTCCATTCGTGCGCCTCTTTAATTCATTATGAGAAGGTTATTATAAGGCTTGTCTGTTGCAAAGCGTGGCGAAATTTTGGTATTGCTTTTTTCCGGCGGTTGTGTTATCATACTGTATTAACTCGGTTCAGCAAAATTCGAAAGGAAAACGCAAATATGTCCTTCATAACCGAAAAGCTTGGAGAAAACGGCACGCTCATTGCCGCCATCGTGCTCTTTGCCATTACTTATATCGGAATGATCGTATTTTCAAAATACCGCGCACAGATTGCCGTTGGCAGCGCGGTTTTGTTTATATTGCTTGGCATTTTGCCGTTTGGCGACGTGCCGGGCACAATCAACTGGAATGTTTTGATGATGCTGGCGGGCACAATGGGCACGGTTGCACTGTTCATAGAGAGCAAAATGCCCGCAAAAATGGCGGACTGGATTATTGATAAATCGCCCAGCCTAAAATGGGCGATTATCTTGCTTTCGCTATTTGCCGGCGTAGTTTCCGCCTTTGTCGATAACGTCGCCACGCTGTTAATGATTGCGCCCGTGGCAATGGACATCTGCAAAAAACTTAAGGTTTCGCCGGTGCCGGTAATTATATCTATCGCCATTGCCTCAAACCTTGAGGGGGCGGCCACCCTTGTTGGCGACACCACCTCCATACTCCTTGGCGGGCACATGAACATGAGCTTCAACGACTTTTTCTTTTATACCCCGCCGGGAGAAACAAAAGCAGGCCTTGGGCTTTTCTTTTTGGTGCAGATTGCGTTTATTGTTGCAACGTGCCTGCTGCTCTGGATTTTCCGTAAGGAAACGCAAAAGGTTCACCTTGAGGAAAAAGCTGAGGTCAAAGATTATCTGCCGACCATTCTGCTTTTGGGCACGGTGCTCTGCCTGATTTTTGCGTCCTTCCTGCCGGATACAATCACGCTTGGCAGCCGGTCCTTTGTAAAGCCGGAAACGATCAACGGCATAATTTGTGTGGCCTTCTATGTGATTGGTCTTTTGTGGTATTTGCTTTTCAAAAAGAAGACGGAGATTATCAAAAGCTCGCTTAAAGAGATTGATGTGTTCACGCTGGTTTTGCTGGCAAGCTTATTCCTTGTCGTCGGCGGCTTGAGCGCTTCAGGCGCGGTGGTCAAAATCGGAGAGACGTTTGCGCATTTCAGCGGGGGTAACGTATTTGTCGTCTATACGATTCTTGTTTGGTTCAGCGTGATTATCAGTGCGTTTGTGGATAACATCCCCTATGTCGCCACAATGCTGCCGGTTGTGAGCGTAATTGCCCAAAGCATTGGGGTGCCGCCTACAGTCCTCTACTTTGGGCTGATATCCGGCGCGACGCTTGGCGGCAACATCACACCGATCGGCGCAAGCACAAACATTGCCGCCACAGGCATTTTGCGCAAAGCGGGTCATAATGTCAGCTTAGGACAGTACATGAAGCTCAGCGTGCCGTATACCCTCGCGGCGGTAGCCGTGGGCTATATCCTCACGTGGTTTTGCTGGAGATATACGGTAGCATAGTATTCTGTGAAAAATAACGCACCAAAAACACTGCGCTTGACTTCTACCCCTGCCACAAAACCATGTGATGGGGGTAATTTATTATCCATATGTGCGTTTGTGTTTACCAGCTGTAAATCTGCTCAGGCTTTGCAAAAATCCCGTCTAAATGCTTCATGAACGGCACTGCATCGCCAAAGTCCAGCGCTCTATGGTCCAGCGCCAGACAGATCGGCAAAACCTTACGAACCGCAATTTCCTTCGTGCCGTCCGGTTTGGCGACTACGCCCGGCTTATCCTGCACCGCGCCGACTGCAATAGCAAAAATCTGCGGCGGGATGATTTCCAAAATCCCGATTGCGCCGCGCTGTTCACGGTAAATAGAACCGATGTTGCTGATGGTAACCGTACCCGGCTGAAGGTCATAGCGGGTCAAGCGGTCACGGATGTCAATGGATTTGTACTCCTTGCGCGCATCTCCGGGCATGCGCTTAATCTTGCCCTTGCCGAGCTTTGCGCCCATAATCTTTCGGAGAGACTCAGCGATTTTTCCGTGTTTAAGCTGGGTTAGCGTGTTATCAAGCGAAACGTCGTACATAACCTCTGTGAGGTCGGTATTGTTGATTCTGCGCGTCAAATCGGCAATATATTCCGTCATCCCGTCCAAATTGCGGTTTTCGCAGTTGTGCAGATTGATCGTCATCATCTCTCCGTTGGGGAGAATCCATGGCATGGAAATATCAATGTTGGCAAGCGTTTGGATTTTACCCTTGGCAAACTTGTGGTCGTATGAGATGTGCCCATTTAGATGCGGCGCAACCTTAAGTCCCTCAATAATCGCACGGGTTATGAGGGTGTTGAAGGTGATCTTGTGGGGGTGCGGGCTTTTTACGTCCATCTGCTTAAAGGCATCGAAAAAATCCGTCACATCCGGCTCGTACATATAAGTCACGTGCGGCACGTTCTGCCAGGATTCGGTCGTCATATAACTGACGATTTTGCGCTGCATACCAAAACGGGTAGTGCGTGTAATGCGTTTTTTGTAGACCGCCTGAGCTTCTTTTTCGGTGGCGGGCCACTCCAAAGTGCGCGGCAATGCCGTTGACGCGCCTGGAGTTGCCGTGGGCGTAGCCGGAATGGCTACAGTCGCGTCCGGAAGTGTTGTTGAAACAGCTTGCATCGCTTCGACTGCGTACATATTCTTCTCTCCTCATTGCAGGCAAGTGGTGTGATGTTTTCTCTCCCATTGGAGCAACAGGTAATTATGCGCAAACGTAGTATAGCGCAAAAGGCAACAAATGTAAATAGTTTTTGAACGAATCGTGAATAATTTTATGCTTTGCATTAAACGCACAAGTTTTCCCATGATATATTATGCACTTTGATGATAAAATGTGCATGTTTTTGCCACGACGTTCAATCATATTCACAAGGTTAGGTGACTTTTTTCTAACACACATAGTATACCTTAAGTATATGTACGGAATATATACACTTGATAGTTTCAATGTAAAATTTTCCTTAATATTGCCATTTAATATGGGAACTTGACAAACATTTGTTCGAAGTGTATAATATAATTTGTGGAGCCGTGGATGTGGAACACACAGTCGCGGTTTTTCATATTTTGGATTACGAGTGGACTTGTTCGCTCAGCACTGCAAATCCAAAACAACGGAAATAAGGAAGGACAAGCTATGAAAAAATTTTTGTTAGAGGGCGTGATTGCCATTCCAACAGCGGGCTTGCTTGCCTATTTTTGTCAAATGGAGCTGCCGATTATTATTTTTGCGCTGGCCATGCTGCTTGATTTGGGGACCGGGCTTGCCAAGGCATGGACTAAAAAGAACCTCAGTTCAAAGATTGGTTTTAACGGCGCAGCCAAAAAAGTTGCAAGCATTGTAGCAGTTATTATTAGTGTGGGGGTCGATTTGCTCCTGCCGACAGCGTTGGCAAGCGTTGGCATACCCTATACGCCAAAGATGATTTTTGGTTTGCTGGTGCTTTTGTGGCTATGCGTCAACGAATTTATCTCGGTTTTGGAGAACCTGAACGCACTCGGCGTTCCATTCCCGCCTTTTTTTCAAAAGTTCGTCAACGCTTTAAAAGAAAAGGTTGAACAAAGCGGCGAAAACGCGGCAAATTCTGTTCTACCTGCCAGTGATGAGTCCGTTAATAGCCAAGTGGAGGATAGCGACGATGGCTGAAAATTCAGTAAAGCTTGCAGTCTTTGCCGGACACGGCGGCGCCGACCCGGGCGCGGTGTGCGGCAAGATGAAGGAAAAGGATTTAACGCTCAAGGTATCTAACGCTTTGGCTGTGCGGCTGCGAGCACTTGGTTACACGATTATACAAAACCGCACCACAGACTGCGACAGTGGCATATCCGAAAAGTGTGCGCTGGCGAACAACGCAGGCGTCAGCGCTGTGTGTGAGGTGCACATTAATGCCGGCGGTGGCACGGGTGCGGAGGTTTGGTATGCGGATGGCAGCACGCGGAGCAAAGCTTTTGCCGAAAAGCTGTTGGCGCCAATCGTTGCGCTTGGCTTTAAGGACCGCGGCATAAAGAATGACAAAACCTCACGCTTCGGCTCATTTGGCATATTGCGCGGAACAAAAGCGCCCGCAGTTTTGGTAGAAATCTGCTTTATTGACAACGCGAACGACATGGCTCGCTTTGACGCCGAAAAATCCGCCGCCGCCATCACTGAAGGCTTATACAAATTCTGCCCGCCTCCGGAACAGTCGTCCGCAAAACCTCCCGTCACGCCGGTTACTGTAACACCGTCCGCGGCACAGCCATTCAGTGTGGGTGATAAGGTAACAATCACCGGGGCGTACGCGGCCAGCGCAAGCGCGGTATCCGCCGGGCACACGGCGGCAGTCGGGCGTACAGAGTACGTCGGCAAAATCTATGCCGGTTCAAGATACCCTTACCGCATTGATAGTGCGAGCGGCGTTGCCATCGGTTTTGCAAGTGCGTCAGGCATCAAAAAGGCCGTGGCTGCGTCCGGCACACCAAAAACTGGCGCCTACACCGTTCTCAGTGGCGACAGTCTGTGGGCAATTGCGAACAAACTGTTGGGTTCCGGCGCAAGGTACACGGAGATTATCGCGCTCAATGGCATGAAGAATGCCAACATTTATCCGGGTAATGTGCTGAGGATTCCGGCAAAATAGAATTTCGGGCAAAGCAGGGATGGAGTGCTTCCGTCCCTGCTTTGTTTTCATGGTGATATACAAACCGGCCTTGCGATCGATAAATGTGATATTGACCAAAGCGCAAACGGCTATGTCGCGGCCACAATCGGCGGCAAGAGTGTCATTGTCGACCCCAAAGGTAGCGTAAAAACGCCTGGCACAGACGATTTGAGTGGTATAAGCAACACCTCTTTCGGCGATGTCAGCGGTGGATTTTTCATCATTGACAAGACCTATGTCAGTTTGGACGGTAAAACGATAATCAAGGATATACTCGAAAAATAGAGCCATTACCATGTAAAACGCCCGCCGTATCTAAACGGCGGGCATTTTGGTGGTTATGGTGGCTTTATGGCAGAAACTCTCCATCATCTTCATCCTCTGACAAGAGGTATTCGATGAACTTGCGGAAAAACTTGCGACACGGGAGCGAACTGCGGTCTGGCGGGTAATGTGCGCCGTTTGGCGTTGCCGCATCCTCCGCTGAATCTGCCCGCGCTGTCGGTCTGGCCGCGCTTGCGTCCCTCATAGACCCGTTTCCCGCGAGATCGCGGAGCAGGACACGGCGGGCATCGGCGTATTTATCGCCTTTCATGCCCAGCCGCACGAGGAACAGCCTCATAACGAACTTGTCATTGTCCGTGGGCTTTTCTACCGCGATAATCCGTGTCTGCGTCTTCGCCATGTTGCACAGTTGCTCGATAAACTGTGTATAGACCTTGATTTCCAGCGCGTCAGGCACGGT
>JAIRYC010000088.1 GCA_031267965.1 Oscillospiraceae bacterium
TATCCTCGCATAGATAATCTTCAAAAACTTGCAGATTATTTTCGGGTTGCAAAATCTGATATTACAGAGGAGCAATCAAAAGTAACTGTAGCGAATGAACAATTTAACATATACTTAAGTCGACACGAAAAAGAAGTTATATTTGCCTACCGCTCACAACAAGAAATGCAAACGGCGGTAGATAGGCTTTTAGGGTTGGAGCAAGAAGAAAGTCAAGGGCTTCGTGCAGGATAATAGACATTCGCCCATTATCTTTGAGAGATTAAGGCGTTGCTAATAAAACTTTTGTGGAGGCTGTCAAATGAACAAACCTATTTATAAAAAATGGTGGTTTTGGGTAACTATTGTGTTGGTTTTTGGCGGCATTGGTACGCTAATGGACAAAGGGGAAGATAAAACGAACCCTTCCGTATCATCAACAGCGCAAACTACAATAATAACGTCTGTGCCGTCCAGTACAGCGGAACAGGCAAGTATATCTACAACAGAATCAACTACTGTTACAACAACTTCAACGACAAAAGCGGCTATTGCAACCACAGAGAAAGCAATAACAACAAAGCCACACGTTACTACTACGAAAAAGCCAAAAGCAAGTATTAATGCCACATCTTCATTGACTTTCAGCAGAAATGAAATTGCAACTCTCTCAATTACTGGCGAACCAAACACGCTTTATTCGATAACCGTTTATTATAATAGTGGTGCGTCAACCGCAAGCGGATTAGAGGATAAAAAATCAAATAGTGCAGGTGTTGTTTCGTGGAGTTGGAAAATTGGCGGTCGGACTGCGGCGGGAACATACCGCGTTGTTATAGCGGGCGGCGGCGAAAGCAAAGAGTTTCAAATTACTGTTCAAGAGTAGGTGATTACATGGCTAATCGTGGTGGTTTTTCATGGAAACGCGTTTTGGGTATTACCAAAGTTAAACGAAAAGTTTCACGCGCGATAGGGATTCCATTAACAAAATCCGGCAGACAACAAAAAATAGGTAAAATTTTAACTGGAAGTGGAATTAAAAAGCGAAAGAGGAAATAACGCTATGACGCAAGCCGAGACAGTTAAAAAAGCCGTAATATATGCGCGGTTCAGCTCCCACGCCCAAAATGAACAAAGCATTGAAGGGCAATTGCGGGTGTGTAACGAATATGCCGCGCGTGAAGGTATAGATGTGGTCGGAGAGTACATTGACCGCGCTATTAGCGGACGTTCGGATGACCGCCCCGAATTCCAACGTATGATTGAGGACGCAAAAAAGCGGGCGTTCCAGTATGTTATCGTTTACAAGTTAGACAGGTTCGCCCGTAACCGCTATGACAGCGCGATATATAAGCACAAACTGAAACAATGCGGCGTTAAGCTGCTTTCAGCAATGGAGAATATCGGGGATAATCCTGAAAGTATTATCCTTGAAGCCGTTTTAGAAGCGTCCGCTGAATATTATAGTGTTGATTTATCGCAAAAAATAAAGCGCGGTCGGCAAGACAGCGCGGCAAAAGGTAAGTTTATCGGCGGCGGTATCCCGTTGGGTTATAAGTCTTCGGGCGGGGCGCTGGTGGTTGATGAAGCAACCGCGCCAATAATAAAATATGCTTTTGAGGAATACGCCAAAGGTACACGCAAACGGGACATAATGGCGGCTCTCAATGCTCGTGGGTATCGTAATGCTAACGGCAAGCCTTACGGTGCGACGGCGTTTCAATCCGCATTGCGCTCTGAAAAATATGTTGGGGTATTAGAGCAATCCGGCGTTAGAACTGAAAATGGCTGCCCTGCGCTGATTGACCGCGAAACATGGGAAAAGGTGCAGCGTCGCCTTGATGCAAATGCCCGCCAAGGCGCAAAAAATAAAGCTCCCATAGAATACCTATTGAGCGGAAAAATTTTTTGCGGGCATTGCGGCGCGTCCATGCAAGGTATTTCCGGCACAGGCAGAGGGGGTGAAAAGCATTATTATTATCAGTGCGCAAAACGTAGAAAGCGCGAATGTGCCAAGGCGCATGAGAAGAAAGATTTTGTGGAATGGTATGTCTGCGAACAAACAATAGATTATGTGCTTTCGCCTGAAAGAATTCGGCAAATCGCTGCCGCTGTGGTCGCCGAATATGATAAGGAATTTAACGGCGGCAAAATCGCGGAAATGGAGCGGCGCATAGCTAAGATTGACCGCGACATGTCTAAACTTGCCGACACCGTCATTGAGCTTCCTAAAGAAGGACGCAAGCCCTTTTATGATAAATTATCATGCCTTGGCATGGAGCGTGAGGAACTTGAAATTGATGTGTCAAAGCTGCACATTGCGCACGAAATCCGTTATACGGAAGAAGATATAATGGTTTGGCTAAAATCTTTCTGCCGTGGTGATTTATTTGATATGGATTTTCGACGGCGGCTTATAGACGTGTTCATAAACTCGGTTTATCTGTTCGACGACAGGATAATAATTTACTACAACATTCGCGGCGGCAAACAAATCAGTTTTATAGAAATGCAGGAAAGCGCGGACTTCTTAACTTGTGATGTTAGCGGCGTGGATGGTTCGAATATCGAATGCCTTGCTCCCGTTGCGTATAGTATAATTGGATATATCCGAAAAGTCAACAGTAAATTAGGATATATTTGAAATTTAGAGGAGTTCACAAAAATGAATATTACAATATGCAAAATTATGTCTATTTTATGGGAGCGCGGTATAGGCGATGTCCAGTTCTGTGAGTCGATAGGTATCAACAAGTCTTCTCTCGCTGATTGGAAGCGTGGAAAGACGAAATCTTATACAAAACATATTAGCAAAATTGCTTCTGCTCTTGGCGTTACTCCTGAATATCTTTTATCTGAAACTGACACTATAACAGAAGATGAAGACAATCTGCTTAAAACTTTTCGTTCGCTCGACAAAGAGTTGCAGACTATCGCCCTTGGCAGAATCACAGAACTTAAGCGGGGGATTGCACAAAATGCAATCATCAGCGCTCCAGAGCGAGGTGCTCCAGAGTTTTCTGGCGAACTCTTTCCTGTTGGGGTTTCAGTTGGGGCGAATGTCGAATGAATAATAATTGGGAGTTGCAATGAGGGCAAAAAAAGTACCAGAAGAAAAGGCGTGGAAAAAATTCCGCGCGAAATATTGTGCGCTGTGCGTACTGCTTGGCTTTTTGCTGTTTTTTGTTTTGCTCGGGACTTCTATACTCATTGACTCCAAAACACGATTGAGTGGGTTTATTGTTTTGGTGATTTTTGGTACTCCATCGACTCTGCTTATTGGCTGGCTCATCAAAAACCGAAAGAAATACAAAACCAAGTCTATCTTTATAGGAGAGACAGTCAAAAATAACCTGCAGCAAGCTTCCGCAGCAGCTCATAATTTGGCTGTAGATAAAGATACACTGGAGAACTTGGAAGAACTGCGCCAAATGTTGGACATGGAAAATCCAGCGGAACTCGACTTAGAAGAATTGGCGGCATGGGCCGAAGCTGATAGGCAAATTAATGCAGAAATGCGAAAAAAAGGAGAGTTAATAAATCCAGATTTGCTTGATTTACCAGAAAGAGTCCTGTCTTTGCTGTGGGTTAAGAATGGCAGATGTTCGAATTTCAAAGACACTACTCTGCCTTATTCACACGATTTTGGAAACTTTCGGATCACGTTCAAATATGGGGCCGATGAGCCGTCATTGATTGATGTTGACCTGCCAATTGAAATACATAATTACTTGCCCGAACCATTGCCATACTTTCCGTCATATTCTCGAATGAATCCGCGTCAACGATTTTCATTCCTTAAGTGGCTTTATAATGTTGAACAACCAATTGAAATTGGATATGTTTTTGTGTACTACTATGCCTTGGAACGGCATCTTATCTTTGGCAATTCTGAACTTGCAATACAAGAAATAATCAGATTGCGCAATGCACATGATAATCTATCATTCAAACACTATTCATCCGATGCAATTGCATTATTTTTGTTAACCCGCGGAAAAGAACATATTAGCTCAGACTTAATAAAATATCTTTCTCCCCAAACAAGAGCATTTTTCACAATTTTTACACAGGATTGCCTAAATAGCGAAGATATTATTCTGAACGCAAATCGAATTGGCTTCAAAAATAAAAGATACATCCAGAACAATTATGATTTATTCAATGAAACGCTTAAGGAGACATTATTTAGCGAGTTTAGTGAAAATGTTTTTTGCATAAAGCAAAAAGAAATCTCAAAATGCACACAAACATTTGTAGTCTCTTTAGCTAACATATCACTCATGCCGGAACAACGCAATTTTTTCATCCCTGATCCATTTTCCATTTCTGGGCTAAGTGAAAAACTCAATAATGTTCTTGTAAAAACGCACGAATCAGTTAAATTTAAGTTGCGAACACAACGCCCCAAATCGGTAAAATTTGAAGAAGCAGAATAAATAAAGGATTATATATTTTTATGAGACTTCCATCGGGATATGGATCCGTCGTAAAACTGCAAGGCACGCGGCGGCGGCCATACATGGTGCGGAAAACCGTTGGGTTTAACGAAAAAAATCAGCCTATCTATAAAATCATCGGGTACACAAGTACGCGTGAAGAAGGGGTTCGACCTGCTCGCCAGCTATAACAGCTCGCCATGGGACGTTGACCTGGCCAAGATTACCTTTGCCGAACTTTATGAGCGCTGGCTTTATGAGCGCGGTGCCAAGATGCCACCAAGCACACTAAAATCGTTGAAAAGTGGATATAGACACTGTAAGGCGCTGCACGCACGTCCTTACCGGGAAATCCGCGCACCAGAAATGCAAAAGTGCGTAGATGGTGAGGGCTTATCATATGCCACACAGGGAAAAATACGTAGCCTGCTCTCAAATCTCGACAAATTTGCGGCTTGGCATGAGGTGACAGACCGTATGTGCTCGCTGCTGCTCACGTCGGCCCCCATACCAGAGACTAGCCGTGTACCTTTCTCAGAAGAAGAAATTGCGACGCTTTGGGTTCACAAAGATGACCCTTGGGTAGATATCGTGCTAATCCTTATCTATAGCGGATGGCGCTTTAGCGAAATCCGTCTCCTGCGCGCCGAGGAGGTTGACCTTGAAGCAGGTACAATGCTTGGTGGCGTCAAGACCTCCGCAGGAAAAAATCGCATCGTGCCGATCCACAGCCTTATACGACCTTTTATCAAGGCGCGACTAGCTGAGGACGGGGCGTATCTTTTATGCGGTACGGAAAAATCTCTGCCGATGTCTGAGACGTACTTTAGGAAGCACTGGGGCATGGTCATGGAGCGTCTAGAGATGGTGCATGTCCCGCATGACTGCCGACATACGTTTGAAACGCTTCTAGACGCAGCAAAAGCAAATCGCAAGTGCATCGACCTTATGATGGGGCATAAAAGCAAAGATATAGGCCAGCGCGTATACAACCACAAGACGCTGAACCAACTGAAAGAATCTGTTGAACTAGTAACACGATAATAATAATGGCAACGCAAATTACTTATAAATAAAGGATTTTCTCCTTTCAAAAGTTTCTGTGTTCATGCCCGCGCGGATTATCGCCTTGCCGTCCTTTTCATGGGCGTTTGACGGCTCGAAGTACAGAACTTGCCCGTTTTCATCCAGGTATTCATAGCGGTTTTCATTGGCGTTCAGGCGCAAAAGCCGGTTGTAATTCATCAGCCAGTTTGTGCCGTAAAAGTTTTCAGCAGCCCCGAACAACGCTTGCTTTGCGCTGTTGGACCTGCTGAAATATCTGCTGATTTTTGCGGAGCTTTCAAGGTTTTCAAAAGCAATTTCTTCGCGTCGAAATGTAACGGAGCGCGTCCCTTTGTTCACCGTACCCGTCCCGGCGCGGCCCGCGTCGTCGTCACGGTATTCGTAGCGCCAATCTTGTGTGGGATAGTCCGGCAGATCCTCCGAGGCAAACACGCTCAGCGGCCAAAGGCCGGTAAAAAACACGGCAACCAACAGCTGCGCAAGCAAACGCCGCGGCCCTCGTATACGCACGATGATTTACTACCGCCATCCCTACAGCGCCTACGAGCGCGGCAGCAACGAAAATCTATAAGGAGATGGTATCCACACAAGGGAACGATTTTTGACGACGTGAAGGTGCGCGAGATACACGAGCTGGAAGCGTGGATAAACGACTATCCGCAAAAAATTCTTGGCTGGCGCTCTGCCGGGCAGCTTTTCGCGGAGGAGATGGCAAAAATCGCGTGCTAGGATTTTTATGCGCAGGCTGACCGGCGTGAGCCGGTCGGCTCAGCTTTGCTATGCCCCCATGACGCGAGCCGACGTGCAGGGGGGAGGGAGGCCCACCTATACTCTCTACCTTATCCTTACTTATGTGCTTCTCAAAGGAAAGTATTGAAAAAGTATAACCTTTCGCGTTTATCTCTTGACTTTTG
>JAIRYC010000106.1 GCA_031267965.1 Oscillospiraceae bacterium
GGCGTAGGTGGTTTTTATTCGGTTTTTGGTGTTGCCGGGCAGTTTTGGATCGGTGAGAGTTCAACCCTTATCCGAATGGGAAAACCCTTCAAATACAGCACTCGCCGCGAAGTCCGAAAGTTTGCCCTCTGAGATGCTGAAAACCCGCTCCCTGAGCGGGTTTTCAGTTCTGACATCTTTTTTGTCAGTTAATTTTGTCTCAGCACGTCTGCGGTGAGACAATCAAATAATAGACTTTAAGCTAACAATACCTAATATTACAAGCAAAATAATTATTCTTTAACAGGTGCTATGCGGATCATCGTATATGCTAAACTGCCTCCCCTGCTTATGCTCTATACAATAAGACCATGCTTCTTTCGCAGTTTATCTACTTGATAATTAAATTCGACTGTGTCGGGAGGGCTTAATTCCAAAGTAATGCTTAGTGGTATGAAATCAGAATTATCTGAAATGTTGTCAGGAATGCTCGCTATCATTTCGCAGTATTCTTTTGCAAACCTCTCTATATCGCACAGCGTTGCTTCACACATTTTTGAAAAAGAGTTGACGATTCCACAATAATCTTCGTTTGTTGAAATGGCATTGAATTCCAACGACCAATCAATGATTGAGCTGTATACTTCAAGTAATCGATTTGCGGCATATACTATATAGTCTGCATCTCCTTCGACTCCCGGCTCACCAAAAGCCTCCGGCAAAGTTTTATAGATTAGTGTTGAAAGTGTGTTACTTGCTTTTATAAGTTGCTCTGTTTTTAACGATATATAATTAGTCAGTTCATCAAAAGCTAAAATTTCTCTTATCGGAGCAAGAGTTATCCCGAAGTTAAAATCACGTCTGCGACCTACAAGCTCATCCAACCCCGCAGTAAGCACTTGCCCAAAAAGCTTATATTCCCAAGCTGTCGGACACAGTATAGCAGTTTTAAATGCATCAGCATCCAAATTCATCACTTTTTTACTCAATCTTTTTTGAGTTGCTTTCTTGTGTAACGAAAGGCAATCACTAAAAAGATAACTAAGCTGCAATTTTAAAGTGTTCATTATATCCTGAGCAGACTCAAATCCAAAAGACCATATACTATCGCCGCTTCGAAAGGTATCAACAAAAGCGTATATCGGTATGCCTTTGGCTTTTGCCTTAAGATATTCTAAGTTTGTCACGGAACGACCAGTTTCAGTTACGCTTCCATATCGACATCCCACAATCAAAACAAATATATCCGCACGTTCATCAACCGCTCGCAAACAGTTATCCACGGTTCCTGCATTAGGGTCTAACGGAAACGAATCATATTCAGAAAGTAAGACGTCATACCCAAGCTGCTCGTCAAAAAAGATTTTTATATCAGCTCGTATCTGCTTAAGGTCATAGCAGGTTGAACTGATAAAAACCGTAGGTTTTCTCCCTAATGACATTTTTGTTTTCCTTTCTTCGCTACATTTGCTTTTGTCGTTTGCAAGTTTATAAAGAAACTTAAATAATATCGTTACTTGATGTTTGCTCAGCCTCCTGCCATTTTCGAGCTACATTTGCCCAATCAGCAAATCGAACGCTCTCACCTATTTTAGTCCATGTGTTCCAATAATCTGGGTCATTTGATTGAGGACGATGCTCTTTACTCAGATAATTCATTTGTACCATTACAGGTAATTCTGATGCCCATCCCAATAAAATTGCACGCTGCGAGGGGAGGGACGGCAACTCGCGTAGCAATCCGCGTAGGTCACGAGGTCTTGCAACTGGCCGCTGCCGTTGTTGCTTATGACGTAGTCCGTCCAGACGACGGTGGCCTTGCGAAGGTAAAGCTGGAATCATTGAAGCAGGGCAAGCTGGAACGCAAGGCACATAGGGAAAAGATATTGCGGTTTATTCAGATTTTGAATAAGGCTGGTGACGATTCGCTGGGCGACTTTGATGAGAATCTCTTTCGTCAGGTTGTTGAATCTATGACCGTGCATGCGCTGGATGATATCGTTGTGAGGTTTGTTTCTGGGGTGGATATTAAGGTGAATATTATATGACCCCATGAAACTTATTCAACAGGGCTTTGACATGCAAGCGCAGAATGTTTTGGCAAATAACTTGATTCTATTTTATCTTTGTTAAATTTTGAATTTGTAAATGTTAATAATATAATAGGAGTAGTATGCAAAAAGATGATAAAAAACAAATGAAGAAAAACAAGCCGATATTTAAATACAATAACCCATTAGGAATTTCTACTGATGTTGTATTTGTTGTCCGCACTTACAGCAATAACGGAAATCTGTGCGTAATGCTCGAAGATGCTGAAACAGGTGAATTCTTTACTGATGTTACGAAAAACTTTGAAGCATTAAGCGAAGGTCAGGCTCATATCAAAAATGTTGATGAAAACGAAGGCATGGTACAGTTTTTGATTGATAACGATATGGGATTCCTTATGGGAAATTGGATTGAACATTATCCGCTGTTTTTCTTTCATCCGGTTAAATTAGCTGAAGCTGATTCAGGGGGATTCGCGGTATGATAAAAAAAAGCTGAAAAAACAAAAGCAAAAGATTAATAGAATCATTAAATATTGTCCCTGACTGAACTTGCGCTTGCATATCCAAGCTCTTTTGTTATATTGGGGCTAATATAGAAGAACTGCTCGGCAGATCAATACTTACACATAAATTAGCTGATAGAAAAACGGTAGAAGAAATAAAGGAAGCTTCAAGGGAAGAGGCTGAGGCGATACTGAATGAGATGAAATCCCTATAACAGCGGCTATATACATTGTAGTCGCTGTTTTTTATTTTGTATGCAGGGTTGCCCATATTGCTGAAAACTTAATAATTTCCGTGAGATAGTTTACATAATTTCACAAAAGCTAAAGTCCGGGTGCGAAAAGTTGATTTAAGATGAAGATTTAGTGGTTAGTGGTGCGGTGAGAGTTAAGCCAAAACCTTGAAGATGACGCGAAAAAGACTGTAAATACAGGGCTTTTGCAGGCATGAAAAATGAAAAAGCCCCACACTGTGGGACTCTTCGATTAGCACGATTGTATCTTTCGTGTCGTGCTGTTATGGCTGCGGAACTAGGATTTGAACCCAGACAAACAGAGTCAGAGTCTGCCGTGCTACCATTACACAATTCCGCAACAGAAAACCGACTGAGAGAGTATATCACTTTTTACCTCATCTGTCAAGTACTTGGCACAAAAATGACGGCGGTGCGGTACTTGCCAAACGCGGGCAACTGTGCTATACTATTAAAGAATTATATCCTCACGCAAGATTTTCTCACGGCGACTATACATAATTTTAAGGATTGAGCTATGAAAAAGCTTACTCTCCTCTTGCTGGCGGCACTTTTGCTGATTGCCGTGTTTGCACCCATCACTTTTGCCGCCACCGCACCGCCATACGGCGTAGTCGGCAAGTACACCAGCGGCGTTTATACCTACAATTTAATTAATAACGGCAAGGAAGTGCGTATTGAGCACTCCACAAAAGCCAAGGGCGCACTGACGATTCCGGCAAAGATTGCCAATAAGCCAGTGACGCAAATCGGTACCGGTGCGTTTGCGACACGTGCGGTAACGAGCGTCAAAATCCCTGAAGGTGTAAAAAGTATTAGCGCAAACGCGTTTGATACCTGCACCTCCCTGAGCGCTGTGACGCTCCCGTCCACCTTGACGAGCATTGGCACTTATGCGTTTTGCTGGTGTGTTTCACTGGGCGCCATTACTCTGCCGGCGAAGCTCAAGACTCTTGGTGCATCTGCGTTTGCCGGCTCCGGGCTGACCAAGATCACGTTGCCTTCGGGGCTTACCTCTATCCCCGCAAGCTGCTTTGAGAGCTGCGACTCGCTCAAGAACGTATCCGTTCCCGGCACGGTGAAAAGCATTGGAGCGCTGGCGCTGGCCGGCTGCGGTCAGTTAAGCACGCTGACGCTACCGCAAGGCACCACAACGGTTGCGTCAAATGCTTTCAAAAAGTCCGGTAAGTTGAAAAACATAACGATCAACACTACAATCGGCGCCGGCCAAAAATATACCCTACCCAACTATGCGGCGGTCAAAGCGGCGAACTGGAAGGGCGGTAACACAAGCCTGCTCAAAAAGACCAGCGGTGTAACGTATCAGGGCATGAAGACGGGCAAAGCCACGTACTATGTAACCGACGGCGAAAAACGCAAGCTGACCGTCAATGTTACGGTCAAGGCGGCGCCGACCAAAATCGTCTACAAAAAAACTGCCGTCACGCTGAAAAAGGGCGCAACCTATGCTACGGCGGTGACCATCACGCCCTCCGGCGCACAGGGCACACGGACATACACAAGCGCAAACGTGAAAATCGCCAAGGTGGACGGCGGCGGCAAAATCACCGCAGTCGCCAAAGGCAAAACGACGATCACGGTCAAGACCTACAACGGCAAAACCGCCAAATTTACGGTGACGGTAAAGTAACCACCCGTTCATCCTCCGCCGTGCCGCATTCAATTTTAACGCGCACGGCGTTTTTTGGTAATACCTCCGCAATATTTTCGCTCCACTCAATGGCCAGCACTGCGCCGCTATTCAGGTAGTCAAAAAAGCCGCAGCTTTCCAAATCCGCCCAGGTGGTTACGCGGTACATGTCAAAGTGAATGAGCGTTGACACAATCCCCGCCCCTGCGCGCGCGTCCTTTCGGTATTCCTGCACAATTGCGTAGGTTGGGCTGCTGACAGGCGCGTTAATGCCTAAGCCACGTGCAAGGCCGCGCACAAAGGCGGTTTTTCCCGCGCCCAAATCGCCAAACAGCGCGATAACCTCACCGCCTTGGAGTGTGGCGGCAAAGTCTGCGGCAAGCTGTTCTGTTTCGATTGGGGTGTGGGTGGTATGCAACATGTTTGCGCTCCAATTGACGTCGACGGCCATCGTGTGCTATACTTAAGAAAATTATAGAAAAGTGCATTCTAAAAAACAGGAAATTGCTTGCGCTGAACGAGCTAAGCGCGACAACAGCATTGTTATGGCTTTATTTGTGGTGTCTGCTGCTAGAACTTTCGTTTTTTGCACCTCTATGTCGAGGTGATTGGCCGCTTATACAGTCCTTTTCATTACATCGGGCTTGCAGCGCTGACGTTGCTCAACCTGTTTGCCTATTCAGCGGTTCATCTCTCTAAAAATGCTGTTGCGCCTAATAAAATCACTCATGGCGGCAAAAAGCCGCTCCACAAAATTTGTTTTGCGTTGGACGTTTTGCTCCTACGCCTTGTCGCATTAGTGTTATTTTTTTCACCATTAATGATCTAACCGCCGATGGCTTCAAATACTTGAATATTGTTATGCTATATCAGAGGGGCACGGCAACCCGAGTCCCTCTATCTGTATTGCTGATGATTAACATTCTGCGCGCTTACTTCTCCCACGGGAAAACATACTGTGTCAGCCCCAGCTTATCACGCACCTTGGAAAACTCCGCCTGTACCGCATCGTTCACGGGCACGCCGGAATCCTTGCGCTCCAGCCAGACGAGGTACTCTTTTTCACCGGCGGTATAAATACGCTTCTCGCCGGGCGCTTTTGCGGACGCGCGCAGGTTGCGGAGGATATTGCCCGTGGTTTTCTTGAAGCTATCAAGACCGACAAACGCCTCAGGGTCAATCGCAATGAAGAAGTGCCCCAGGTGGTACGGGATTTTCTCGCCGTCTTCACCGAACCCACCAAGCATTTTGAGGTAATTGCCTGCTTGCAGCGCGGCGGAGAGCACCTCCACCACAGTGGCGTAGCCATAGCCCTTGTAACCGGCCAACTCCTCACCGATGCCGCCCAGCGGCGCGAGAGCCGCCTCACCTGTGTTGAGCATTTGCAAAATGGCGTTGGAGTCGGTCAAAGCCTTCCCATCGCGGCCAATGACCTGCCCAACCGGGGTATCCTTGCCAATGCGGGCATAGTATTCCGTTTTGCCGCGCTGGACGATAGACGTTGCGCAGTCAAGCACAAACGGAAAGTCCTCGTCCGTGGGGAAACCGACTGTGAGCGGGTTAGTGCCCAGCATGTTTTCAACGCCAAACGTCGGCGCGATTGACGGGCGCGCGTTGGTGCCGGTGATGCCAATCAGGCCTTGCCGCGTCGCCATTGTTGCGTAGTAACCGGCAATGCCGTAGTGGCAGGAATTGCGCACAACGGTCATGCCAAGCCCAAATTCCTTGGCTTTGTCGATGGCCATTTGCATGGCTCTGTGGCCGATAACCTGCCCCATGCCGTCGTGACCGTCGATAACGGCGGTGGTTTTGGTTTCGCGTACTATCTCGAAGTTTGTGACGGGATTTTGAATTCCATCTTCAATGCGGTCAATGTAGATGGGCTTGAAGCGATTGCAGCCGTGCGACTCAATGCCACGCTTGTCGCTCTCCAAGAGCACGTCGGCGCAGATTTTCGCATCCTCACGCGGAACACCGGCTCCGACGAACGCGTCCTCAACGAACGCGTAGATGGTTTTCCAGTCAACAATTTGTTTAGCCATAGAAAAATTCCTCCCGCTCTGAATGTTCATTTCTTCAAGCAGAGTATAGCACAATCACAGCGCAAAAGCAAGTGCGCCGCCCTATCAAGGATAACCCCAAAAGGAGCACAGCCTGCGCCGTACTCCTTTTGTATTTTGCAGAATTATTCCGTAAACAGCGCGGTTGAGAGGTAACGCTCCCCCGTATCCGGGAAGATGACCACAATGCGCTTGCCCGCGTTTTCCGGGCGCTGTGCCAGTTCAGTTGCCGCAACAAGCGCCGCGCCGGAGGAAATGCCCACCAGCAAGCCCTCGTCCTTGGCGACAACACGCCCTGCCGCAAACGCGTCCTCATTATCTACGGTGATGATTTCGTCGTAAACCTCGGTATCCAGCGTTTTGGGGATAAAGCCCGCGCCAATGCCCTGAATTTTGTGCGGACCCGCCGTGCCTTTGCTCAGCACCGGAGATGCGCTTGGCTCAACCGCCACGATTTTGATGTCCGGATTCTGTGCCTTGAGGTAGCTGCCCGCACCGCTGATGGTGCCGCCGGTGCCAATACCTGACACAAATATATCCACCTTACCCTCGGTATCGCGCCAAATTTCGGGGCCGGTGGTCGCCTTGTGGATCGCGGGGTTTGCAGCATTCTCAAACTGCTCGGGGATGAACGCGTCGGGCGTTCCCTCCGCCAGCTCCCGCGCCTTTTGCCGTGCGCCGGTCATGCCCTTGGCGCCTTCGGTCAGGACGACCTCCGCGCCGTAAGCCTTGAGCAAGTTGCGGCGCTCAACGCTCATTGTTTCCGGCATGGTGAGGATAATACGGTAGCCGCGTGCCGCCGCCACGGAAGCAAGCCCAATACCGGTGTTGCCGCTGGTCGGCTCAATGATTACGCTGTCCTTGGTAAGCAGGCCACGCTTTTCCGCGTCCTCAATCATTGCGAGCGCAATGCGATCCTTGACGCTGCCGGCCGGATTGAAATACTCAAGCTTTGCGGTGATTTCCGCAGTTAAGCCGCGTGACGCGGCATAGCGATTGAGTGTTAGCAGAGGGGTGTTTCCAATGAGGTCCGAGAGCCTGTTTGCAATAGCCATGATCGTTTCTCCTTTCAAATTACCAAAAGCCTATATAGATAGTATGTTATATTATACTCAATTAGAACCGCTTTGTCAATACCCTTGCCGATCCAATGAGAATGTGGTATACTGTTGTTGATAACAAATCTTGAAGAATTTCCCAGTCTGCCTACAGCATATCGCGCCCCGCAACAGTACACGCTATATGTGAAAAATCAGCAAGCGGGGGCACGGCATGGAGCTTCAGGACGCGGCATGGGCACGCTTTGTACAAACCGGTCAGGTGAGCGATTATCTGCAATATTGCAGTGTGCGCGGCACGGCGGCGGGTGTTGCTATGTCATCCGGCGGACAAATGAACGCGGCATCAGCGCCAGGGGACACATCCCCGGGCGTTGCCAAAAGAAGGAAAAGAAATGCATCTGGACACAAAAGGTCTGGTTTTACGGGCGCTGGACGCAGCTGAAAATGACCGCGTGCTCAGCATTCTAACGCCGGAATTCGGGGTGCTAAGCGCGTTTGCGAACGGTGCGAAGCGGCTCAGATCCAGCCAACTGGCAGCGGCGCAGGTTTTGTGTTACGGGGAATTTTCCCTATACCGCCGCCGCGATACATACACAGTTGACGACGCACGGGCGATCTCAGTTTTTTTTGGCCTGCGGGACGACATCAGCGCGCTGGCACTGGCGCAATATTTTTGTGAGCTGGCAGCCGTGCTCGCCCCGGCGGAAACCGAAGCCGGCGAGTTTTTGGCGCTTGTCATCTTTGCGCTTACGTGCTTGGAGAAGCAGCGCCGACCGCAGGAAATCCTTAAGCCGTCGGTAGAGCTGCGCATGCTGAGCCTTGCGGGCTATGCGCCCGATTTGGCGCGCTGCCGCGTCTGCAACGGGGATGAGCTTTACGGCGATTACGTCCGCCTGCACCCTCTTGACGGCAACTTTAGTTGCTCCGATTGCAGTGGGCTGCATACGCCGAAAAGCGTTCAGGCGGAACACTCCGCGCCCGGCAACGAAATACATAGCAGCGGCGGAGAAACCATTGGTCTGGGCGTGCTTGCGGCCATGCGGCACATTTACGGCTGCCCGCTGAATCGGCTGTTCTCGTTCATGCTGTCAGCGCCATCACTTGCGGTGCTGGGCAATATTTGTGAAGAGTATTTGCGGCTGCATGTGCCGCGCCGCTGGGATACGCTGGAATTTTACCGGCAGGTTGCGGAGGCAAATTAGGAGGGAATCCCCCCTACCCTACCCTGCTCAGTTCCTCGCTTATCCGCTTGAACACAGGCGCACAGTCCGCACTGCCGCCGCGCCCGTCCTCCTTAAATATGGCGACGGCGTACTTCGGCTCCCATGCCGGGAAAAATCCCGCAAACCATGCTGCCGCATATTCGTTGCCGTCCGCGTCATAACGGGCAGTTTGTGCGGTGCCGGTCTTACCGCAGGCGGCGATGAACTCCGACTTTGCCTTAATCGCCGTACCCTCGCGCACGGTGTAGAGCAGTGCGTCCTGTAGGAACGCCGCCGTTTCTTTCCTCAGCACCGAATACGGCCCGCCGCGCTCCGTTTCATTGTAGAGCCTGCCATCATCGTCAACCAAGCCCTCCACCAGGTACGGCGGATGATACTGACCATCCGCGGCAATGCACGCGAACGCCGCCGCAATCTGCAACGGCGTAGCGGTAAAGTCTCCCTGACCGAACGAAAAATTCGCCAGTGCGGCGGGTAATTCATTCAAGGCCGCTTCCTGCGGCAGCTGACCTGCTGACGACGTCATGCCCGGCGCAAGCAGCGCAGATTGCCCATAACCCATTGCCCGCGCCATATCCAGCAGGACCTCTGGCGGCATTTTTTGCGCCAGTTGAATAAAAAACGGGTTGCAGGAATTCGCAATTCCTTCCTTCAGCGTCTGACTTCCATGAGCAGTGTTGTTCCAGCAGTGAATTGTCACGTCACCGATCTTCATGTAGCCTTTGCACACAAAACTGATATCCGGCGAAATACCGGCCTCCAGCGCGGCAGCGGCAATGGCCGGCTTAAAGACTGAGCCGACCGCAAACGGCCGCACTGCACGGTTGAGCAGCGGTGCATCCCTGGAATCCAGCGCAGCGGCCACATGGTTGGGATCATAGTTCGGGCGGCTTACCATTGCGCGGATTGCCCCTGTTTTCACATCAAGCACAACGGCGGCGCCGCGCGTAATGCCGCCCAAATCCAATGCGTTTTCGGTGATGTTTTGTATTTTTTTGTCGATTGTAAGCTGCAAGCCCGCACGCCCAAGATAGTTGTTATCCTCCCAATATGGCGGCTCTCCGCCCAACAGATTGCCCTTTGCGTCCGACGGAAACGCCGCGATCAAGCTACCGCCGTGGTTCGTCAGCAAATTATTATAGGCGCGCTCTATGCCGGTTATACCAACGCCGTCCACATCCGTGTAACCAATGACGTGCCTTGCCAGCGCGTTCTCGCTGTAGCGCGAAAACACAGGCGAAACCAGCAGCCCGGGCTGCCGCTCAACCGAATTTTTGAGCGCCACAACAGCGGGCAGATTTTTGGTGAACGCGCCCTTAAGCTTGGCATAGTCCTCATCGCTGAGCACCGGACGCAATGCGGCCAAATTCTCTGCCGAAGGCACAACCGCAGCGGCATAAAATTTGTTGTTATTGACCAGCAACACACCATTGGTGTCATAAATGGGCGCGCGTCTGACGGCGGCGGTGATGCGCCTGACGGCTGGATTTGTCGCGCCCGCAGCCGCCGCATCCCTGCCTATGGAAAGCACGCGCAGCACCAAAAAGCATGCGCACAGACAAAACAGCACAAACACCGTCACTGTGCGGAACGCGGTACGGTGCTCGCCGTTTGATTGTGATTGTTTTATACTCATAGGCCTAGTGTGCCGCGCGCAGTTGGCGATATGCGCCCATTGTGCTGTTTTATTTTTTCAGATGGTTACGTTCTTTAGGCGCTGCGGCTCAGCTAGCCGCTCCTCTAAACATTTGAAATAGCACCTCCTTTTCGCATGGCGCAAACCGCCACAGCCGCTATTTGCGACCAAATTGTAAACATTTGACCAAAGTACTTGCAATTCTGCCACAATATAAGGTATAATATTTTATTATGCGGGAGGTTGTGCCAAAATGACAAGCTGCGAACTGCTGTGCGTTGGCACTGAACTGCTCTTGGGGGATATTCTCAATACAAATGCCCGTTTTTTGTCATGTGAACTGGCAGGTTTAGGCTTTGCGCTGCACCGTCAGGCGGTTGTTGGTGATAATCCCGCACGTCTGCGCGAGGACTTCCTCGCTGCGTGGGAGCGCGCGGACGTAGTTTTTCTTACGGGCGGCTTGGGTCCCACGGCAGACGACGTCACCCGCGAAACAGTTTGCGGCGCATTGGGCTTAGTCCTTGAGGAATGTGCCGGGCTGGTTGAAACCACGCGATCATTTTTCCGTACCCGTGGTTGCGACATGCCACAAACAAACCTTAGGCAAGCCATGGTACCCAAGCAATGCACGGTTTATCGTGCAGGGGCATTTCCAGACCGACCAGCACAGCCGTCATCTTTTTGGTTCGAGAACCCCAACGGCACCGCGCCGGGTCTGGCGATCCTTCAGGACGGCAAATGCGCGATTCTCCTGCCCGGTCCGCCAAACGAGCTTGAACCGATGTTCCGGCAAAGCGTCGTCCCATTCCTTGCACCTTGGGCGGATGGCGTTATCGTTTCCCACATGGTACGGACAATGGGCATTGGCGAGAGCGCTATGGCGGAGGCCGTCGCCGGTCTGCTGGACGGTGCGAATCCCAGTGTTGCACCATATGCCAAAACCGGCGAGTCCCTTCTGCGCGTAACCGCGCGAGGAAAGGGGCTGCAGGAAGCGGAAGCCTTAATCGCACCGGTGCTTGCGGAAATCCAGCGCAGGCTGGAAGGCTTTGTCTATGGCATTGACGTGCCAAACCTTGAAAGCGTACTGGTTCGCGCGCTTTCCGCACAGGGCATGACCGTGACCACGGCGGAGAGCATGACCGGCGGCGGCATTGCCAAACGTCTGACGGACTGCGCGGGCGCAAGCCGGGTGCTGCGCGGCTCAATTGTCGCTTATTGCGACGAAGCCAAGCGCACACTGCTGGGGGTATCCGCCAAAACGCTGGAGGAGCACACGGCGGTCAGCAAAGAAACTGCCATTGAGATGGCCCAGGGCGTTCGCGCCTGTATTGGCACGGATTTTGCCCTCGCCTCCACGGGCTTAGCAGGTCCGGACGACGCGCAGCTCCACGCCTACGTTGCCCTTAACAGCAAAGCCGGAACGCAGGTCGAACATATCCGCTTTGCCCGCAACGACCGCGGACTCAACCGCCTTTTAACCGAAAATGCCGCGCTTTTTATGCTGTGGCGGAATATCAGATAATAACAATCCAACAAAAGGAGCACGTTGTGTCCGAAGAAAACAAAAATACACAACCGCAGGAAGTCGAAGGCATAGGGGCTTCCGTTGCCGTCGAGAATGACGGTGCTGCCGAACCGTCCGCAGGAGACGCACAGCCAGCGGCACAGGCTTCGCCGTCGTATCCTTACCCCTACCCCTATCCTTATCCCTACCCGTATGTCGCGCCGCCCGGCATGGGGATGCCGGGTATGCCTGCCGCGGGTCAAATGCCGTATCCGCAATACCCCATGTTCATTCCCGTGCCGATGATGATGTCCCCATATGGCTTCCCTACAGCATTACCGCCGCAGGGCACAGTCACGAACACACAGCTTAACAGCTACGAGCGTCAGGCGGGGATGCAGGTTGTTTATCAGGAAAACGACGAGCAACAACGGCCCGGTATGCCGGGTATGCCCACAATGCCGGGTATGCCGCCGTTCTATCCTCCTATGATGATGCCGCCAATGTACGGCGCGCCGCAATATCCGGGTTCGCAAGCGCCACAGCAACCCAGCTATAGCGCCGACGTGGAGGTTCTCTATCAAGCGGTAGACGAGCCGGACGCCAACCATGAGGGTATTCAGGCCAGCGCGGTTACGCCGGTTACACATGCACCGGTCACGCCGCACGCAAAGGCCGGCGGCGCAAACGATTCCGAGAATGTCGGTTCTCTGCGCGATTTGTTTGAAGAAGCGGGTGTAACAGTCACTGCGGGCGCCGTTACGGAGTACTCGGAAGAAGAGCTTGCCGAGTTATTTGAGGAGCCGGACCGGCGGCGCACCTTTGGGCAGCAACTACGTGATTTGTTCCCCTGCCGCGAGGACAGCAAGGGCGAAAAGATCCGCAAGAGCGCGTTTTTGACGCTGATTGTGGTCATCATTGTCACTTCGTCTATTTTGCTCAACTCCTTCTTTATCGGTCCTTGGAAGGAGAAAAAGGGGCTTGAGGAGCCGCAAACGCTTCTCATGAGCAACAACATTCCTTCCGGAGACCTGGTGCTGCAGTTTCCGAATGTATCGTTCCCCAACAACTTCCTGAGCAAATACGCAGCGCTTTACGCCCAAAATCAGGATATGCGCGGCTGGCTGAAAATTGGCAGCCTTGGTATTAACTATCCAATTGTACAGAAGCGTGACGACCAAAACGCTGGCATAGATGGCAACGAATACTATCTGAAGCACGCGTTTAACGGCACCAAAAACAAGCACGGCGTACCATTTTTTGACAAAAACACGCGTTTGCAGCCCGGCGCAATGAGCAAAAACCTTGTCGTCTATGGGCACAACAACGCCTATGTTGAACTGGTCTTCCACAACCTGATTAAGTACGAAAAAATTGACCAGTGGCGCAGAGAGCCGACCATCAGGCTGGACACAATTTACGGCGAATACAACTGGAAGATTTATGCCGTGTTTTACTCCAACGGCGTGGAGCACACACCCGGTGAGTATATTTTCCCGTATGTCTGGACGGAAATGCGCGACGGCAAAAACTTTATGAACTACATCAACGAAGTCAACAGGCGAAGACTTTACGACACCGGTGTGGATATCAACGAGAACGACCAGCTTTTGACGCTGTCCACCTGCGCGTTCAACTTTGACGAATCGCGTTTTGTCGTTGTTGCGCGCATGGTTCGTCCGGGTGAAAATCCCAACCCAGACGTCACTAAGGTAGTCGCCAACCGGGATCCGCAATTCCCGCAATATTATTATGACAAAAAGAAAAAGTCCAATCCCTATAAGGATATTCCAAACTGGCAATATGACCCGAATATGTAAGCTTTGATTGCTAATTTACGTTGGAGGTGGCGTTTTGTCCCTGTCAGTCGCGCTGGTTTCGGGCAAGGGCGGAGCGGGCAAAAGCACAGCCTCGGCCGGCTTGGCACACGCGTTTGTTTCCATGGGCAAGCGCGTTATTGCCGTAGACTGCGACATCGGTCTGCGCAGCCTTGATTTACTTTTGGGCTTTTCGCGTGATCTGGTATTTACCTGGGGCGATGTATTACGCAACTGCTGTAAATTCTCGCAAGCGCTGCTGACGCGGGGCAACCTTTCGTTGCTTGCCGCGCCGCTCTTTCCGACCGAAGCCTTTGACACCGTGGTTTTTGAGCTTTTAATGCGCCGCCTGCGCGAGGAGTGGGATGTGGTTTTGTTGGACGCTCCGGCGGGCTTTCCGACGGGCTTTTCGCTTGCCGCAGGCGCGGCGGATACGGCGCTGGTGCTCTCTCAGCCTGAGGCGGTCAGCGCACGGGCAGCGGCCTCCTGTGTACGGGAACTGCACGGCGCATACCCTGAGCTTCCCGCGCGGCTGCTCGTCAACCGGCTCTACAAAAGGCGAGTACAGGGCGGCGTATTCCTTAATATTGACGAAACAATTGATGCGGTTGGTGCACAACTCATCGGTGTGATTCCCGAGGAGCCAGTCGTCGCCGACACAATCAGCCGCGGGCAACCCCTGCCGGATGACGCCCCTGCCGCACAGGCATTTTTGCGCGTTGCCCAACGTCTGCTTGGCGAGAATATACTGCTCAAGGTGGATTGACGCCATGAGCCACTACTTTATTGAAGATTCGGGGCTTGCCCCTGATGAACGCCACTTTGCATACTATGCCGGCAGCACGCGGCTGACTTTTGTGAGCGACGCCGGGCTTTTCAGCCACGGCCATATGGATGGCGCAAGCACTTTGCTCCTGCACGCCATGCTGCGCGACAAGCTTTTTTTATCGTGTGCAAGTGCCGGCGGCAGCCTGCTGGATTTGGGCTGCGGCTGGGGTGCAATCGGCGTGACGCTGGGAAAAATATTCCCGCAGCTACACATCAGCTTTGCGGACGTGAATCCCAAGGCGTTGCGTTTGGCAAAACAAAACGCCAGCACAAACGGTGTTGCGGGCGCGTACATACTTTCAAACGCATTTGAGAATATCAGCGGCATATTTGACTGTGCGGCGCTTAATCCGCCAATCCATGCCGGCAAGGATATTTGCCGGGCGATGCTGTTGGGTTGTGCGGAACATTTATCGCCGGGCGGCACGCTGTATGCGGTGATGCGCAAAAAACACGGCGCCATCTCAATTTTGAGTGAGCTTTCGGCGCAGTACACGGTTGAGATTATCTGCAAAGAAAAAGGGATTTTGGTTTTTAGGTTATATGTAAACTAAATCGGTACAGACCAATGCAAAAGGATGCTATTCTTGGAAGCGCACAATCTTAACTACGCCTTTAATATCGCGGATACGCGTCTGCAAGCGCGCGAACTGCTCCGCGCCATTAACCACTATGCTGAGCGTAAAGCTGCGCACACCATCCTTTGCGTGGCGGGAGCTGAAGTCCGAGATGGGGATGTGCATGTTTGCGCACAGGGTAGATACGTCCGACAAAATGCCAATCCTGTCATGGTACTCAATCAGCAGTGCGACCTCAAAGCGCTCATTTGCGTCCGTGTCCCAGTAGGCGGTAAGCCAACGCCCGGGTTCTTCTGCGCGCCGTTCGGCAGAAGCGTTGGTACAGCCCTGCGTATGAATCGAAACACCGTGCCCGCGCGTGATGAAACCTATAATCCGGTCGCCGGGGATTGGGCTGCAGCAGTGCGCAAATTTTACAAGCACGTCATCCAGACCTTCAACAATCACGCCCTCTTTGCTGTGGGCGCGTTTTTTTGTGTCGGTGATTTCAAGCGAATCCAAAGGCTGCTCACGCTTTTGGCGGAGCTTGCTTTCCTCCTCCTTAAAATACGAGAGCATTCGGTAAACCGAAATTCCACCGTAGCCGATTGCGGCGTAAAAATCATTGATATTTTCAAAACGGTGGCGCTTTGCCGCGTTCTGTAAAACCTCCGGGAAGTCCTCCTCAGCAAAGAAAATGCGATTACGGTGCAACTCACTCTCAAGCTCACTCTTGCCGCGCTGGACATTCTCTTCGCGCATCTCACGCTTGAACCACGCGCGGATTTTAGCCCGCGCACTGCTGGTCTTGGCAATGGATAGCCAGTCGCGGCTGGGACCCTTACCCGGCGGCGCGGAGGTCATGACCGACACAATTTCACCGGTCTTCAGCTCCGTTTCCAGCGGGACGATGCGGCCGTCCACCTTTGCGCCAATCATCCGCTCACCCACACCGGAGTGAATGGCGTACGCAAAGTCAATTACCGTTGCGCCTTGCGGCATGTTGATAATATCGCCCTTTGGCGTGAAGATGTAGACCTCCTCGGGCACAAAATCGCTTTTGAGCGTTTGCACAAGGTCCTCCGGCTCCTCGCCCTCCTTTTGGGAATCGACCAGCTTACGCAGCCAGTCCAATTGTTTATCCAGCACGCTCTTGCCCTTGTATTGCAGTTTATATTTCCAGTGCGCGGCGACGCCGTATTCCGCCATTTGGTGCATCGTCTTCGTGCGGATTTGCACCTCGAACGGAATGCCGTCCGCGCCGGATTTGCGCACCAACACCACCGTGTGCAGGGACTGATAGCCGTTGGGTTTTGGCATGGAGATATAGTCCTTGAGCCGCCCGGGGATCGCTGTGAAGGACTCGTGAATAAGCCCTAACGCGTTGTAGCACTCTTCCTTGGTGTTCACCAGGATTCGCACGGCAAACACGTCGAATATCTCGCCAAAGGTTTTGTGCTGGAGGAACATTTTACGGTAAATGCCGTGCACGCTTTTTATCCGTCCGCTGACCTCCGCGTCCGGGCAGAGCGGACGCACGCACGCAAGTATTTTCTGCTGGGTTTCCTCCAAAAATTCACGCCGCTCACCACTAAGCACCTCCATAGACTGTCGCGCCTCCTCGTAGGCATGAGGGTCCATAAAACGCAGCGAAAGATCCTCCAACTCCTCCTTGGTCCAGCGCACGCCCAACCGGTGGGCAATCGGCGCATAAATATCCAGCGTTTCGCGGGCAATCCTGCGTTGGCTGTCCTCATTTTTATATTGCAAAGTGCGCATATTGTGCAGGCGGTCGGCAAGCTTAATGAGAATCACGCGGATATCCGCACTCATGGCAATGAGCATTTTGCGGATGTTCTCCGCCTGTTGCTCCTCCTGCGTGGAAAGCTGAACCTTGCCAAGCTTTGTTACGCCGCCGACGAGCAGCGCAATTTCCTTGCTAAAATTTTTTTCGATGCCGGCAATGGTTAGTTCCGTGTCCTCCACAACGTCGTGCAGGAGTGCGGCGGCGAGTGCGGGCGCGTCAAGCCCAAGCTCGTACAGGATTTCGGCCACCGCAATCGGGTGCAGGATGTATGGTTCGCCGCTCTGCCGCGGGGTCAGACCGTGGGCTTCAAGGGCGGTATGATAAGCTTTATCAAGCAGAGCAAGGCTCTCGGGCGTTTCGCTTTCGGCAAGCTTACCGCGCAGAGAAGCCCAAGCCATGTCGGCGATTTGCCGCACGGCAACGAGGTCAGATTCTTTTTTTTGTGCTGTATCGGGCATTTTCCCTGCTCCTTGTTTACTTTTATAAAGTATATCACTACAGCCGCTAATTTACAACCAAAGCGATAAAATTTGTCACAACGCACAAGAAAACAGTAAATTTTCTGCGTAAAATATGTTGTCTTTGCGGTATTATCCGACCAGCGAATCTCCTTTACAACGTAGCTTTTACAAGGTTTTGCAGAGTATTATTTTGCCGCACCGTGAAAAGTAGATAAGCTTTACAGCAAAAATAAAGGCAGCAACCGCTGCCCATACACAATCACTCCAAAAAGCCCTTGAGCCGCTTGCTGCGCGACGGGTGCCGCAGTTTGCGCAGCGCCTTTGCCTCAATCTGCCGGATGCGCTCACGCGTAACCGCAAACTCCAGCCCCACTTCTTCAAGCGTGTGCGGAGTACCGTCTGTCAGGCCAAAGCGCATGGCAAGCACCTTCGCCTCGCGCGGGGTAAGCGTGTGCAGAACGTCCGCAAGCTGTTCCTTGAGCAGCAGCGCGGAGGCAGCGTCAATCGGCGCGGTGGCGTCAGCGTCCGGGATAAAGTCACCCAGATGGCTGTCCTCCTCCTCGCCAATCGGCGTTTCGAGCGAAACCGGCTCCAGTGCCACGCGCATAATTTCGCGAACCTTATCCACGGGCATGTCGATTTCCTTGGCAACCTCCTCCGGACTGGGGTCGCGCCCGTTGCGGTGCAGCAAAATGCTGTTCGCCTTCTTGATGCGGTTAATTGTTTCCACCATATGCACCGGGATTCTGATTGTGCGGGCCTGGTCGGCAATCGCACGGGTTATCGCCTGACGAATCCACCATGTTGCATAGGTTGAGAACTTGAAGCCCTTATCCACATCGAACTTATCCACCGCCTTAATCAAACCCAGGTTACCCTCCTGAATCAGATCCAGAAACTGCATGCCACGCCCGACGTAACGCTTGGCAATGCTGACCACAAGGCGTAGATTCGCCTCCGCAAGGCGCTTTTTGGCGGGCAGGTCATTCTCTTTGAGCCGCTTGGCAAGCTCCAGTTCCTCCTCTTGCAGCAAAAGCGGAATGTTCCCGATTTCTTTCAGATACGCCTTAACCGGATCATCTACAACGACTGCCACTTCCTCTAGAGTGGTCTCGCCGTCAGGCTTGCCTTCAGTCCCAAAATCCAGCGCATCCAGCGCCAGCGCTTCCGGGTCGTCGACAATATCGATGCCATGACTTTCAAAAACCTCATAAAGCTTGTCCAACTGTTCAATGTCTAAATCAGACTCCAGCATGACCTCATCAATCTCAATGGTGGAAAGGTGTCCCTGAGCCGCGCCTTTTTTGAGCAGCAAATTCACATATGGGTTGCCCGCAAATGGGTTCGTTGCGGGCACGCACTCCGCCGCAATTGCCGCCTCAGCGACCTTAACAAGCTCCGCCGCCGTCGGTTCGGGGATATCCGCAGGCTCGGCTTCGAGCAAATTCGGCTCCTCCGCAAGCTCTCCGGCAGTGTCGATGAGCTCTTCGGTTTCGGGGGATTTCTTCTTGGTCGCCATGATTTGTTTCCTCACTTTTATATTGATTGTGTTTGGCAGATTGCAAATTCAACGTTGCCACAGCATATTTCAGCCGCTAAACAGCTTCAGCCAGTCGTCTGCGGAGATTGCCGCCACGTCGTCCGGCGGCTTGCCGCGTGTTTTTTGCAGGACGGCTATGCAGTCGCGGCATTCTTGCAGAGAAACGGTAAAGCTTTTATTAAAGGTCAACTCCAAGCCTGTAAACAGCGACATTACTTCACCGTCAGCGTCTTGTTCAAGATATATCAGCGATGTTTCCTCTCCATTTGCCAACCGTCGGAACAGTACCTCCGCTCCGCGCTGTGCGTCAGGTGATTGAAAAAGAGAAGCAGTAAGGGTTTCACTCAAGGCAGGATAAAACTCCGGCGCACGCATAAGTGAATACAGCAAAATTTTCTCCGCGCTGCGCATTTCCACCGGCACAGTACCTTCCCTGTTATAAACCGGCGCAAGGTTTGTTGGAATGAAATCCCGCTGCCGCTTTGCGCCCTGACGTTTTAGGATGTCCCGCCTTCGCTCAGTTTCGCGCGTGATTGCCTCACGGCTCACGCTAAGCTCCCCCGCAAGCCGCCCGGCATAAATATCCAGCGTGGTTTCGCTCAGGCGCATGGACGCCATAACCTCGCACGCACGCGCAAGGAAGCCGCGCTTGCCATCATCGGTCGCGATATCAAATTTGCTGCGCTCACTCAGCAGACGGAACTCCACATCGTTCGCGGCACCCTCGAGCAAACGCTGAAAACGCTCCCTGCCGTGTCTGCGCAGGATTTCGTCCGGATCTTTGCCGTCGCGCTCCTTATCCCAGCGCAGGACGCGCACCTTTAAGCCCACTGTATCAAAAACGCCTATCGCGCGTATCGCCGCCTTCTGCCCTGCCTCATCCGCATCATAAGAGAGCACAACCTCCTCGGCATAGCGGCGCAGGAGCATCGCCTGATCCTTGGTGGTCGCCGTACCCAAGCACGCCACCGCCCCGGTAAAATCAGCCTGATGGAGCGCAATGACGTCCATGTAGCCCTCGGCAAGGATGAGCTTGCCGCCACTGTTTTTTGCAAAATTGAGCGCGTAAACGCCGGCGCTCTTTTTGTAGACAGGCGTGTCGGAGGTATTGATATATTTGGGCATGCTGTTGTCCATCACGCGGCCGCCAAAGGCGATTACACGTCCGCGCACGTCCAAAATTGGAAACATGACGCGGTTCCAAAACGCCGCCATTACGCCGTATGACCCGTTGCGCGCAAGATTCGCCGTCAGCAAAAGACTCTCGCCAAAGCCCGCTGTGCGCATGTGCTCCATAAAACCGCCGCTGTCATTCGGCGCAAAACCCAGCTCAAAATGCTTGATTGTTTTCATTGTCAGGCCGCGCTTGAGGAGGTAATTCAGCGCAGCCCTGCCGGGTTCGCCCATAAGCTGCGCGTGGAAGAAACGCGCAGCCTCGCGGTTCGCTTCCAGAATCTGACGGCGCAGCTGCTCCATTTGGGCCTCGGCGGCGTTCATCTCCGGCATACGCAGACCCGCGCGGTCGGCAAGCTCTTTGACGGCCTCGGTGAAGTCAAGGTTCTCTATCTTCTGCAAAAATGTAATGGAGCTGCCGCCAACATTACAGCCAAAGCAATAAAACAGTCCCTTCTGCGGATCTACCGTGAACGATGGCGTACGCTCGCCGTGGAACGGACACAGCCCCAAAAGGTGTTGCCCGCTGCGTTTTAGGCGAACGTAAGGCGAAACCACGCTCTCTATGTCTGCGCGGGACAGAAGTTCTTGATAAAATGAATCGGGGATTTTAGGCATGTTTTCCGCCTCCTTTTTTTGTGCAACTTAAAATTACACAATCGACCAATCCTTTGGCACAAATAATTCGCCGAACAGGCGCACGGCGTAGCGGTCGGTCATGCCGGCAATATAATCGCATACAGCGCGCTCAGCGCCGTCGGCTTCGGCAATAGCGTGGTAACCGGGCGGCATCTGCGACGGGTTGGCGCAAAAGTACTCCCACAGCCGCTGAACCAGCGCAACCGCCTTGCCCTCCTCGCTTTTGCAAATGGGGTTGGTGTAAACCCGCTCAAACATAAACGTGTGCAGCTCGTCAAACGGCTGCCGGATTTCAGGCGCAAGGCATATGCCGTCATGTTGCCCGCAGCAGGAGCGTACGAGCGTATTGATTCTGGCGGACTTTGAATGTCCCAGCGCATCCCGCAGCTTTGCAGGGATATCCTCCTCTGTCAGCACGCCTGCGGCAATCGCGTCTTCAATATCGTGGTTGATGTACGCAATGCGGTCTGCAAGGCGGACGATTTGCCCTTCAAGCGTCACCGGCTGCGCGCCGCGCGTATGGCGCTCCATCCCGTCGAGCGTTTCATATGTGAGGTTAAGCCCCTGGCCGCTCTTCTCTATCTTTTCACAAACGCGGCGGCTTTGCTCGTAGTGCCGGAAACCGCCGGGGCAGATAGCCTCCAACGCGCGTTCGCCGGCATGACCAAAGGGCGTGTGCCCCAAATCGTGCCCCAGAGCAATCGCCTCGGCCAGGTTCTCGTTGAGCAGGAGCGCGCAGGCGATTGTGCGCGCAATCTGGCTAACCTCAAGCGTATGTGTCAGGCGCGTGCGGTAGTGGTCGCCGCGCGGGCTGAGGAATACCTGTGTTTTGTGCTTCAGTCGGCGGAAGGCCTCGCAGTGGATAATCCGGTCTCTGTCGCGCTGAAAGGCGGTGCGCACATCGCACTCCGGCCCCGGGCGTGCCCGGCCCAAGCTTGCGTCCGCAAACGCCGCGCCGGGCGCAAGGTACGCATGTTCACGCCCTTCGGCAAGCTCACGCAGATTCATGGCTATCCTCCTTTGTTTGCAGTCTCTAAATATATAATACGCGAAAAAAGGCGTATTCCCTCTTTTTTGTGATTTGGATGATTCTACATGCCTCACCGCACAGCAAAAAAGCCCTCCCTGGATTGAACAAGGAGGGCTATGCTTAAAACTAGATGTGGATTCCTAATTTGCCCAGAAAATAATCCAGATTCACGATCTTGAGGAACCAGGACAGCGCCTGATACAGCCAGTTGAGCAGACCACGCTGCTCAATGTTTGCGATTGACGCAGGCGGGCGCGCACCGAGTGGACGCGTTATGTTCGCGTTGATGGAGAGCACGTTGGGCTTGACCAGATCCAGCAGGCCTTTGGCCGTGCCGCTGATTTCTTTAAGGAACAAATTGCCCGGCAAGGACGGCGTGCTGATGATGGCGAAGTTATCTGCGTCGAGCACCTGAACAGACGCGCCAAAGCGGAAGTGTGAGCCAAGCGCGAACAGATAGGAGTCGTACGGCTCAGTTTTCTTGGAAGCCAAAGGTCCCGTCATAATGGCGCCGCTGTCCGTCAGCTCAATTTTGTAGAGCAGCGCAACATCCTCATAATCCATTCCCTCTTCGCCAATCAGGTCGGCCACCTTGCCCGGCAAAGTCAGCCGTGAGTTCAGGCGGAAGAGCCACAGGTTGTTGGCTGTATCCGTAACCAGCGCTTCGTTGTCATTCGTCCAAGCGTTAAGTTTTCCCCACTCACCAGTGCCGTCATACTCGCTGGACATCACAGCTTGGGTTTCCAACGGCAATGTAATGGCGGCGGACTCGGCCGTGAGCGGCAGCGGCAAAATCTTTAGGCTGTTCCCGCCCAGAAAGAATACAGACTCTTGCCCCTGATAGTTGGCAATGGCAATTGTACTGCCAAGGCTGCCGGAAGCAATCAACGGGGTTTCGTTAGGGATTTGGCCATTTTTAAGCGGACTGAGGTCATAAACGATTGTTGTGCCTACGGAACAAGCCATGTAATCGCCTGCAATGGAGATAGCACCTACGTGACTACCCAGCCCTTCGGGTGACGAAAAGCCGCCAAGCAGCTTTTGCCCATTATAAAAGAAGAAGTAGCCGGTGTCGCTGACGCTGTGGTCACCACTAACAGAGATGACGGTGTAATCGCCATAACGCGCCAGCCCCTGAATGTGGTTGGAATTGACGACGATAATGTCCTCCGGAAAGCCGCGGCTGTCCGGCGCGGCAAGCTCCACACCAAAGCTGCTCAGACGCTCAAAGGCTTCAAGTGGATCGTTTAAGGCAATAAAATCAGTGTTTTTGCTCACGCGGCTTGATGCTGCCGCCACACCGAACGCCGCCGCCGCAAAGGTACTCAAAGCAAACAGCACGGCAAGGAAAGCGGCCAATGATTTTTTGAAATATTTCATAAAATACGCTCCTTAAAATAATGTGTGAACGTTATGTTTATACAGCTGTAAATTGCTCGCCATATTCACATCAGACATTAATCCCAAATTTGCCCAGGAAATAATCCAGCTTTACAATCGTCAGGAACCAATACAGCACTTGATACAGCCAATTGAGCGGACTGCGGTGCTCAATGTTAGCGGTTGATGCAGGCGGACCTGAATGAAGCGGACGGGTCACGTTTGCATTGACCGGCAGGAGATTCGGACGAACCAAATCCAGCAGGTTGCGCGCTGTGCCGCTTACATAATCCAAAAACATGTTGCCCGGAACAGAAGGTGTGCTGACAATCGCAAAGTTATCTGCGTCCAGCACTTGCACAGAGGCCGCAAAGCGGTAATGGGAGCCAAGTGCAAGCATGTATGAGTCAAACGATTCCAGCTTCTTTTCGGCATAAGGTCCGGTAACGACGGCGGTTGTACCGCTGATTTCGATTTTATAAAGCGTAGCGGCGTCTTCATAATTTACGCCATCTTCACCTATAGCGTCCGCAAGCTTGCCCGGCAATCCAATTTTGCACGCCAGAATAAACATCCACGCGTTGCCGGCGGTATCGCTCACAAGGGCGCAGTTCTGCACGCCCCAATCGGTTTCGTCGGAGCTTATGTGTTCTGTGTATTGCCCCTCAACCATGCCGGACAAATCCGTGCTCAACGAGATAGCTACTGAATCCGCTGTAATTGGCAGCGGCACAAGCGCCACGTTAAACCGAAAATCGCCATAAAGCAACGCCTGTCCTCCGCCATATGGAACTATGGTTGCGCCATTGCAAAGCCCCCCCACTGAGGTGCCTGTTACGGTTACAATAGGCTCCGACGACGGAAGCCGACCGTCTTTTAACGAAGAAATGTCATAAATAGACTCTCCATGGGCAGAAACCACAAGATAGTCCCCTGCCACGCCAATGCCGCTTGGATATGCGCCGTCCTGCGCCTGAAAATATCCCAGCAGTTTGTTGGAATCAAAGAAGAAAATATGACCAGGGTTTGTAAAATCCCGGTTGTTGAGCGTCACGATAGTGTATTCACCATAGCGTGCCACACCCTGCAAGTGATTGCGGTTCAGGTCAATGAATTCTTCCGGGAAGCCTTTGCTTGACGGCGCGGCAAACTCCACCCCAAAGCTGCTCAGACGTTCAAAGGCCTCAAGTGGATCGTTTAAGGCAATAAAATCAGTGTTTTTGCTCACGCGGCTTGATGCTGCCGCCACACCGAACGCCGCCGCCGCAAAGGTGCTCAAAGCAAACAGCGCGGCAAGGAAAGCTGCCAATGGCTTACGCATATGCTTCATGAAAATTGCCCCTTATTAAGAATATATTCTGACTATGAAATCATTATAGTACATTTGTTGCAAAATTGCAAGTATTTTTCAAATTTTATTCCTCGGTGTACCCCAAGAGCTCCTCGCGTGTGCGGTACTGATGTCCGTTACGAATGAGCGCATCAATGTTTTTCAGTGCCCGGCCCGTACCCATTGCCACACAAAAACGCGGATTTTTTGCAAGGCGTACCGGAGTTTTCAGGTCGTGGCGAAGCATTTCGTCCAGTCCGCGCAGCATGGCGCCGCCGCCAGTGAGCAATATGCCGTTTTTGACAATATCCCCCGCAAGCTCAGGAGGGGTTGTCAGCAGCACCTCGCGGATTGATTCGCTCATATGGTCAAGCCTGTCGCGCATAGCCTCGTATATGTCGTCTGATGAAAGTACAATATTTTTCGGCTGACCGCTCACCCTGTCCTTGCCACCGACCGGCAGTTGAATGGTCCGTTTAAGCGGCAGCGCATAGCCAATGAGCTTTTTGACGCGCTCCGCGGTACTGGGACCGATAACCAAACGCTTTGTCCGCCGGCACCAGCGCATAATCGCGGCGTCCAGCGCGTTGCCTGCCGTCTTCACCGAGCGCGAAAGCGAAACCTGACCCATTGTCAGCACCGCGATATCCGTTGTGCCGCCGCCGATATCCACCACCATGCAACCGCCCGGCCGGTCGAACGACAGCCCCGCACCGATTGCCGCCGCAAGCGGTTCCTCAATCAAACAGACCTTTGCCGCGCCCGAAGCCGTAACCAAGTCCAGTATTGTGCGCTGCTCCAGCAATGTGACACTCGACGGCACACAAACAACTATATTAGGCTTAAAGAGCATGTTCTTGCACAATTTATCCAAATGAATGCGCAGAATGTGGCGTATCACGTCAAAATCTTCCACGACGCCGCCACCCATTGGTTTAACAACGCGGTATTTGCGCGGTGTTTTGCCATACATTGCCAACGCCTCATGGCCGGTAGCCACAAGCTCGCCGGTTTTAGTTTCATATGCCGCGACTGACGGCTGGTCAACCACAACGCCGCGCCCCTGTACAAAAAACTGTACAGAGGTTGTGCCCAAATCAATGCCGATATTTTTGGATAACATGGCAATTTTTCCTTCGCCGCATCAAAATACGCAGACAAACCCTTTGGCTGCCGCGTATTACAATATATCTTACCACAAAATAGCCAGTAATTCAAGTAAATTTACCGATGAGACGATTTGCGTTTATCATATAAATTGATTTATATAATAAATCAAGGACTTGACTCACGTTCTGAAGTGATAGACTTCAAAGTGAGGTTATGTCAACGAAAAACAAGTATGCGAAGCGTTCAAAAATATCTGAGGCGAAATTCAGGCTCGCAGTGAAG
>JAIRYC010000074.1 GCA_031267965.1 Oscillospiraceae bacterium
TTATCCGGCTTGCTTTAATGAAATACCCGATTTTATTATCCCGAAGTTTTATACCGTAAAGCCTTTATTTACAGGGGTGGCGGTGCAATCTTCGGGATAATTATTTCCTCGGGATAATCAGGAGTTCAGTCAAGCCGGGAAGCGAAGAGGTAGCGCGGATGACCGCTACCTCTGGCCGGAAATGTTTAGAGTCATCAGCGAGCTCAGGCCTCGTTGGGTACTTGGAGAAAATGTTGCTGGATTCGTGTCAATGGCGCTCGACCAAACGATTTCTGACCTGGAAAGTCTCGGCTACACCGCAAGGGCGTTCGTATTTCCGGCTTGTGCCGTCGACGCCCCGCACCAAAGTATTTCATTTCTTGAGAACTTATCAAAGCTATTAGCCAGTTCAGTACCTGGAGCTAACTTAAACGGATTCCTGAACCACATAATCGACTGATTCTGAGTTCTTGCCGTTTTAGTTAAGAATTTTCGTTTCATCTCAGTGACAAGGGCCTCTAAGATAGGTTCAATGCTTCTGTTATAGTAATTGAGCATCTCTTTCTCGTCCGCTGTACCGTCAAAGACACTGGGGGTCAATCCTAACTGGCTATCAAGCATACTCGTTAGATATTGAATTTGTGCCAAAAGATTGTTTTCAGCAGGACGATTGAGTTGAGTGATACGCTCAGTACCATCGGTGTATGCGATACCATACTTTGATCCGGAAAGCTGCATCTCTATGTCTTTACGTCGCTGTTCTGCTTGATCTCTGCGAGCTTGCGACTTAATAACGTAAGGAAGCTGGATAATAAGATCAAGTTTTCCAGAGCCGCTTTGCTCATCAATGGCGTCTAGAAGATTTAGTTTGCGAATTAGCCGTTGAAGTATTGAATTCGGCTCATTCATTACAGCATAAAGTGGATTTTCGATGATTGCACAAATTCTTTTTTCTATTGTAATGTCCCGCTGAATTCCGGTATGTTCGTCGTAAAGCCGCACACGAACATGAGCGGGAAACCATTCCAAAATTTTAGCAACCCTGATTTTTTTTCGATAATATATATGTCTGTTAAAAGATTCACGGATTTGTCCGCGGAATTGTTCAAGGCGGGAATAATCGACAAAGATGACCATGCGGATAATGTTGAGATTGTAGGGACATCAGGCAAGGTCTCGGAAAACTCTGTAGCGCGGTTTTCGCTGATAGCTGAAAGTGAGTTGGGACATATCTTTAACGAGGACGGCGTGGATATTTACAAGGCGCTACAGGAACGCGCCACGATTTTGTTTATCTTAAATCCGCTGATATATCCCGAACTTTCACCATTGTTTGGACGCTTGGTTTTGGTTGATGCTAAAAAAGCTGTGAGCAAGCTGTTTGATGCCGGGATTGGGCGCACATTCTTTATCTTTGATGAGATAAATGTATATGCATCTACGGCATTGATAGACTTGGTCAACAAATCCCGCAGTGCAAATGTTACCTGTATCTTGGCGACCCAAAGCTTGTCAGATTTATCCGGCGCCGAGGATGATAATTTCAAGGAACAGGTTATTGAGAACTGTAATAACTATATCGTCATGCGGCAAAACAGCGCTGTGAACAGCGAGGCTTGGGCTAATATCTTAGGTACGCGAAATACTATGGAGGTTACATATCAATTACAGGCACAGTCGGGCGGAGCGACGGCTGAAACAGGGATGGGCAGCGCAAAGCTGGTTCGGGAGTACATTTATCATCCTGATACTATCAAGGCTCTCGGCACGGGCAAGGCTTTTTTCCTGTCCCGCGACACAGGTCAGCACTGCAAGGTTTCAATACACAAACCATTCTGATTTTTATTCAAGGAGTGAAAATATATGTCATCAATCCAACGCGCGTATCAAAATCTGTTTACCTTTATCAGCAAGAACCCTGTTTATCTGGTATGTTCAATTATCTACTATGTTTTCGCTGTCTGGTTTATCGGCGGCTTTATGTGGTGGGCTTGGGTTTTCTTCGCGCTGATATACATAATTTCTTTGGGTGTAGCGTTTTCACCGCTGGGTGAAACATTGCTTAGACTATTTAATCGCGTTCGCCGTCTTGAAACTGCCAGAGAAAAACAATATCTTCGTCCGATATTTCAAGAGGTTTACGACAAGGCAAAGACCGTCAATCCCGAGCTTGGCAAGATTGAGTTACATATTATTGACACCATGTCGGTCAACGCCTGCGCTCTGGGACAACACACAATCGCTGTAACAAAGGGCGCGATGAAACCCTTTTCGGAAGAAGAATTGAAGGCAATACTCACTCATGAGATAGCGCACATTCTCAACATGGACACCATGGCATTGATTTACACCATGATCGGCAACGGGATATTTTCCGTCTTGATTTCGATAGTTAAGGTTGTTTACTGGCTTATGGGTAAGATTGAGACTTTAAGACCTTATGTCGATGTGGCTGACAAGCTCTTTGAGGGCATGACTTTTGCGTTTTTATTCTTGATGCAGATTGCACTGGCTGTCAGCGACCGCAAGGCTGAGAAACGGGCGGACGAATACACCATAACCTTGGGTTACGGCGAGGACATGGTTGAGGCGTTATATCTATTAGAGGAAATTTCACTTGACGGCGGCGAGGGAATTATACAGAAGCTACTGGCAAGTCATCCGCGTGTTACCAGGCGCATTGAGAATTTGGAGGTTAGGCTTGGGGTGCAGGATGGGAAATAAATAGAGGCATAGATAAACAACACAGCAAAATAACAGCCCCGCGCCGCTGCTTAGTTCGCAGGTGCGGGGCTGGTTTTCTATTCGCAAAAGCTTTTACAATGCTCATTAACAGCAAAGTCAAGTTTATCCACTTCTTCATATAAATGGTAGATTTCTTTCAATTCGTTGGGCATATCTTCATAACGCAGATTTTCGATTAAATATTCGTATAGCTCCGTATCTTCCGTGATATATGGTTTTAGCACATAAAAAAGGCAATTGCTCCATGTATCCAATACGCGCATGACTTCAAAAAAACCGAACGGGCTTTCAGTTTCTCGGATAGATATTCTACACAGGCATTTCTTTCATAAGGCCAATCCAGACCAATCATTTTATCGTATTGCTGTTCGATTTCGTTTGTTTTTTCTTCTGACAGGACCTTTCTTAATTCGGCATGGTATTCACGTGATTTTTCGATTTCTTCAGCTTTATCAAAGAGGTTCAGTTTCATTTTCTTGCGCAGACTGAAAAGCTGTTCTGTGAGTTCCTGTTCTGTTGGTTTTTCATCTACTTCTGGCATGTTTTCCTTTCGATAATCTATTTCTGATTATATCTTATTTTGCTTGATATTTTGGAAATGGGCGTTCCGCAAGGGAGCGCCCAGGGGTTGAGACCTTAGGAATGTCTGGATTATTCTTTTGATTTATTTGGTTCTTTGAACCTGTTTTATCGCGGGGTTACATAAGCGCGCTCCGTTCATATTCTGCCGGAATTAAATGCTGTAATCGTCGCCCTTCGTCGCCTGCGCCAGCAAATCCGCCAGCGAAATGCTCTCAAGGTACTCCGCCATCACGCGCTGTAAGCCCTCCCAAACAGGCAGAGTGGGACAGTCGGCACTGCGCGCACAGCTGCTGCCGCTGTCCTCCAAGCAGGAAACCGGCGCAAGACCGCCTTCGGTCACGCGCAAAATCTCGGCAATGTTAATCTCGTGCGGCGATTTCGAGAGCTGATAACCGCCCTGAAATCCGCGGTTCGTCCGCAAAATGCCCGCCTTACGCAAAAGCGGGATAATCTGTTCCAGATATTTTTTAGAAATGTCCTGCCGCTCCGCAATGTCCTTGAGCGCAATAAAACCGCTCTGCGTGTGCTGCGCCAAATCCAGCAGCATGCGTGTAGCGTAGCGTCCGCGTGTGGAAATCTTCATGGCAAAATCATCACCTAACAAATCTATCATAAAACTATTATAAATTATAACATAGCATAAGGCTCGAAGTCAAGCGGATTTTTTTCAACGATAGGTCGAATGATGGCGTTGGTTGTGACGCAGACAAAAGTTTCAGTCCGCCAATCGGCTCTCATAATTTCATTTCATCTGGAAAAACTAACTCACGGCAAGCTTTTACCCCACAGTAAAAAATATACGGAGGCATCCATGCGCACAGTTATCATTGCGGGCGGAGAAGGTACGCGCCTGCGCCCGTTGACCTGCGATATTCCAAAACCGATGGCGCGGCTCTGCGGCAAGCCTATCATTGAATATCTGTTTGACGGGCTGCTGCGCGCGGGCATAAACGCCGCCGCGCTGACCTTGGGCTATCTGCCGCAGGTGATTGAGGAGGCCTACATCGCAGGCTACCGCGATATGTCGCTGGAATTCGTCCGTGAAGAAACGCCGCTCGGCACCGCCGGGAGTGTCAAAAACGCATTGGGGGATTCCCGCGACTCCGCTTTTGTCCTCAGTGGCGACGCCTTGTGTGACTATGACTTCGCCGAAATCATCCGCTCACACAAAGCCAGCGGCGCGTGCGTAACAATCGTCGCCGCGCGGGTGAGCGATCCCCGCGAATACGGCCTGATCCGTACCGACAGCGCAGGTTTTGTGAGTGGGTTTATTGAAAAGCCCGGCTGGAGCCAGGCCATTGGCGGACTTGCCAACACCGGAATCTACGTCCTTGAGCCGGAAGCGCTTGAGCGAATCCCGGCTGGCCGGCCATATGATTTTGCCAAGGATCTGTTTCCGCGGATTTTGCGCGAGGGCAAAGCAATTCACTGCCACACTGCCGCGGGCTACTGGTGTGACGTAGGCGATATCGCTACCTTCCTGCAAGCCTCGCGTGATATCCTTGATTCGCGGCTCTTCTTGCCGCCAAATCCTGAGTACAGGACGTTTGCCCCGCCGGAGGGCGGTTATACCGTTAAACCGCCCGTCTATTTCGGTGCGGACGTGCGCATTGGTGACAGCGCGGTCGTTGGCCCATATGCGGTCCTTGAGGATGGCGTGTCAGTTGGCGCGGGCGCAAAGGTGCGCATGTCAATCCTGATGGGCGGCACGGCAGTCCAAGAGAACAGCCGCGTTACCGGGAGCCTTTTGTGCCGGAACGCATTGGTGCACCGTGGCTGCAGTCTGTTTGAGGGCAGCGTGCTCGGCGCGGGCGCGGTCGCCGGCGTGGAAAGCTCCGTGGAGCCGGGCGTGCGTATTTGGCCCGGCCAGCACGTTGACGGCGGATCCACCGCGCGTGAAAACCTGCGTTACGGCGCTGTCCGGCATGAGCTTTTTGGCGACAACGGGCTGGATGCGGACGGCCGCCTGACCCCACGCTTCTGCGCAGGCTTGGGCGTCGCTATGGCAAGCGTCCACGAGTGCCGCCGCGCCGCAATCGCGCACGATGGCAGTCCCCGTGCCAAATCACTTGCACGGGCGCTCAGCAGCGGGATGCAGTATGGCGGAGCGTCCGTCTGGGATTTTGGAGAGAGCTTTCCCGCGCAAGCCAACTACTGCGCGGCGTTCAGCGGACGCGCCTTTTCCGTTTTTGTCCGCCGCAATAACCTGCTTGTGTCAGGGGAGGGTGGGTTGCCGTTGGCACGTAATATTGAGCGCGCGATTGAAGCCGCTTGTGAGCGCGGCGAGGAGCGCCACGCGCCGGATGAGCAAATCCGCGACACGGCGGATATGTCAAATATCCGCGCAGCATACCGTCAGGAGCTGCGTAGGCAAGCGCCGCAAGGCTTGCGCAGTATGGTGGTAACCGTGGAAGGGAGTAACCCGATACCGCGCGAGATTTTGCGCGAAACCTTACAGGATTTGGGCTGCGATATCTCCGGCGGTTGCCTGACGCTGCGCCTGAATGCCGGCGGAGAGCGCGTTGGTGCGTGGACGCGGGAAACCGGACAGGTGCCGTTCGAAAAGCTGATGGCTATCTGCTGTCTTTATGAGTTTCGCCGCGGGCGCTCACTTGCCCTGCCGTCTGATGCGCCGCTTTTTCTTGATCTCCTTGCCCGCGATAACGGCTGTACACTCATGCGCTATCTGCACGCGCCAAGCGACAGCAGCGACGCCGCAGCGCGTAAGGTCGCGCAGTCAAGCCCGTGGACGCGCGACGGCTTATTTCTGACTGTGCGCCTGCTGGCGATTATGTCCGTGCGCAATTTCAGCCTTGCCGAGCTGTTGAATGAGTTGCCTGCGGTACACGTCCGGCAGAGCTTTGCCCATGGCGACCCGGCGCGTCTTGCGGAGTTGAGCAGCAAAACCGGCCTTGAGCAACAGGATGCACCGGAGGGCTTTCTGCTGCGCAAAGGACTTGGCAAGCTGTTAATCCTGCCGGGCAAGGGTGGGCGCCGCCTGCGCATTCTTGCCGAAGCGGAAACAATGGAGGCCGCGCAGGAGCTTGCCGCCGAGGCGGAGGCAATGCTGGTTGAGGATAAATAAAAATTAACGGATATGATTACAGCTGCTAAGGGTTGCGTTTACGGGAGACAGCTTCAGTGTCTGATAAACGCAATCATTAGTGGCTATTTTTGTGCTGAAAAGCTGAAAAAATAGCTATAATAATAGTTGAGAGCTCTATATATTATAGTTCATCACCTGAACAACATTGTTTCTCCCTCCCTCATCACCAGCAAAACGTCCTCCTCCTTGCCATCCTCAGCGCTTAGATAAAACAAGCACTCCGTCCCGTTGCCCCGGCAAAGCAGCTCCCAGCACAGTACCTCCGCCTTGCCCTTGGGTATGAGTGCCAGTCTCGGCCTATCTTCCGCCTCTAAGCTGTCCGGAACCAGCCTCAGCGCTGCTGCCGCGCTCAATGTCGCCCGCGGCAGATTGCGTTCCACATGGTTAATCACGTATGCGCCCGCATCCAAGCCAACAACCTCGCCCGTGTCCATGGCAACGCTGACCTTCACCGTGTCAGGATAACACAAAACGCCGCCGCCGTCATATACATATTCCATTGTGCGCACACCGTCTGCATCCTTTGCGGATACTGCCCGCATATCCGCAAAGCCTAATTTTTTCAAGTGCTTTGCCGCCGCCGAGTGCACCTCTGCATCCGTCAGCTTTGCCGCGCCCGCATGGACTGCCTGTGACAGCTCCGTCAAAATCCCGCCTTTTTTCGCAACCTTCACGCCTTTATTGCCAAAATACCAGCAGTATGCGGGATACGGCGTGTCTTGTTCGTCAAGCGCGCGCAAAAGCACCGGCTTCGTATCCAGATATTTCGCGGCGATTTCGGCGGCTTTTTCCTTAGAAACCCAGCCTTTCTTGTCAATGGCTCCCTCCGGCGCAGCCTCGCTGTCAGAGAACGGGCCGTCGTATATCAGCTTTGGCAGTCCGTCAAGCGCTTTGTTGATATCCGGCAAGCCGTCAGCCAATAGTGGAGACTTAGCCTTGCTCAGCGCAGTTCCCGCGTTCTCCAAGGATTTCTCGCCCGCCATGACCGCGATGCTCAACAGCGTAAGCTGCTTCGTCAATGATTGCGTGAACGCCGCTAATGCGTGCAGCGATTCCCGTCGCTGAGCCGGCAGTGCTCGCCCGGCTGAAAGCTCACGCTGCAGATAGAGTGCAAAGTCGCTCACTTGACGGTATATACGGTAAAGCCCTGCGTAGTCCTCTGTGCCGTCCGTCAGCGAGTCGAGCGAAATCCGGGCGCAGGCCGCGTTTTCGATGATCGCACCCAAATGTTCACTGAACAGTGACGGCGAAGAGAGTACCGCCGCTTTCTCCAGCTCCGGCGAAAGGCTCTGTGTGTACTCTGTCAGCCGCAACAGTGCGCCAAGCTTCTCCGTCCGCGCCACATCCGCCGTAGCGCGCCGGTTTGTCTGCAGCATCAAAAATGCCGCGCCAAAAAGAACCGTCAGCACGGCAAGAAAACAAATGACGCGTATTTTCTTTCGGCGCATGTTTATCATCTCCATTACAGCATATGGCTTTGTATTAGCATTTCGCCCGGCGTGCCGGAAAATACGCGCCGCGCGGAAGGAAAAGAAACCCTTGTTTTTATGCCGCCGCTATGTTATAATTTAATTTATTGGAAACTATAAATTAGCAAACAAAATTTTGGAGGATTTAGCATGGATTGGCTGCATGCATTAATCGCCGGAATCATTCAGGGCGTCACGGAGTTCCTGCCTGTTTCAAGCTCAGGACATCTGGTCGTCTATAACGCTCTTTTTGGTGGGGGCGGCAGCAACCTCGTGCTCACAGTCTTCCTGCACTTTGCCACCTTGCTCTCGGTCGTTATCGTCTTCTGCAAAGATATCAGGATGCTTATCCGTGAGTTCTTCAGTGCTCTGCTTGACTTGATAAAAGGAAAGCCCAACTTCAAAACGCCCGAACGCCGCTTCCTGCTCATGGTTATCATTGCAACCATACCGGCAGCGGCAGTCGGTCTTGGTATAAAAATGCTCCGCCTTGATAGTATATTAGAGAATATTTTTACCGTCGCCGTTATGCTTACCGTCACATCCGTTTTCATGTTCCTTGTTGATAAGCTGAACAAAGGCAAGTACACCGAAGCCGACGCGCCCTGCTCGACCTCCCTCCTCGTGGGCTGCCTGCAAGCGGTCGCCGTACTGCCGGGACTTTCGCGCAGCGGCAGCACAATCTTTGGCGGCCTGCTGGGCGGATTCAAAAAAGAGTTTGCCATCAAATTCGCGTTTATTCTCTCCATTCCGGCGATTTTGGGCGCCGGCACCCTGGAGCTGCTTGATGTCGTCAAAGAGGGAAGTCTCGGAATCGCGCCAAGCAGCCTGGCCGTGGGTTTTGCCGCTGCCGCCGTGTTTGGCGTCGTCGCTATCAAATTCATCAATATGCTCATCAAAAATAACAAGTTTTTCATCTTTGGAATCTACTGCCTGCTCGCGTCAGTTTTTGCGTTTTTGGTCGGCTTTGGGGTTATCCATTCATAATACCGGTCTCCCGGGCTGCTCAAAACGGCCCCTGACTACTTGCGTCTTTTCTTCCAGTCTGGTATACTATCATCAATACGTTCTCATCAGGGGACGTTGGTGTTTGTTGTTTACACCCCTGCAAACAAATGACCGAGGTGATTCAATGCCATACAGCATGACCGGCTACGGCGGCAAAAAAACTGCCACTCCGTTTGGGCAGGTTTCGGTGGAGTTAAAGACCGTAAACCACCGCTACTTGGAATTTTCTGCCCGTGTGCCGCGCGAATACCTTTGGACGGAGGAAAAGCTTCGGGCAATGGCGCAGTCGCGGTTGTCGCGCGGCAAGGTAGATTGCTTCCTGTGCATTGATGCACAAGGCTCGGTCGCTGCACGCGTTAAGGTCGATGAAGCCCTTGCGGCGGAATATCTCGCTTCTCTCGCTAAACTCGTTGACAGCAATATCCGCCGCGGCAGCGTTGGCGGCTGTGGGGACGGCGCCCGCATCAACAGCCTTTATGGTGTGGATGCGTCTGACTTCCTGCGTATGCCCGGCGTAATTACCCTTGAGCCGCCGCAAGCAGATGCCGCCGCTCTCTGGGAAGCGATCTGCCCCGTCGCCGAAAGCGCGCTGGACGAGCTGTTGGCCATGCGTTCGCGTGAGGGTACACGCCTAGTCGAGGATATCCTCAGCCACCTTGTATTGCTGGAAAACGAGTTGAAAGCAGTCGCCGCGCTTGCGCCGCAAACCGTGACCGTCCGCCGCGAACGCCTTGAGGAGCGTATGCGGGATCTGCTGGCTGACCGCGCCGTGGACGAAGCCCGTTTGCTGACCGAAACCGCGCTCTTTGCCGAAAAAATAGCCGTGGATGAGGAAACCTCACGCCTTGCCGGGCATATCGCCCACATGCGGAAGTACCTTTTGCAGACTGATGAACCGATAGGGCGCAAGCTGGATTTCCTCACGCAGGAGATGAACCGCGAAGCGAACACCATCGGTTCCAAAGCGCTTGACTCCGCCGTCACCGCGCGTGTGCTGGAGATGAAATCCGAAATAGAAAAAATCCGGGAGCAGGTGCAAAATATTGAGTAGCTTCGTCAACATAGGCTCAGGCAGTCTGGTTAATGCGAGCCGCGTGCTGTCGCTGGTTGAGCCGGAAAGTGCGCCCGTCAAGCGCCTTATCGCGGACGCAAAGCAGTCCGGCACACTCATCGACGCTTCACAAGGGCATAAAACCCGCAGCGTCCTCCTGCTCGATAGCGGTCATGCCGTCCTCTCGTTCCTTGCGCCGACCGTGCTGGAAAAACGCCTGAATGCGGAAAGGGAGGGGGGAACCGTATGAAGAAGCAAGCAAACAAAGGTACCTTGGTGATTTTCTCAGGGCCAAGCGGTTCCGGCAAGGATACCGTGCTGTCCAAGGTTTTGGAGCGCGACCCTTCGCTCAAGCTCTCCGTGTCCTTTACTACCCGCGCGCGCCGTGCGGATGAAATCGACGGCGTGCACTATCACTTCCTCACGCAGGAGCAGTTCCGGTTCAAGCTTTCTCAGGGCCTTGTGCTGGAATATGCCGAGTACGGCGGCAGCTTTTACGGCACACCCAAAGGACCGGTCGATGAAATGCTCGCCGCAGGCCAAACCGTTATCCTCAAAATTGAGGTGCAGGGGGCGGCGCGCGTGCGCAAAGTTTACCCCGATGCGCTGGCCATCTTCCTTATGCCGCCGTCGCCGGAGGTGCTGGAGAAGCGTCTGCGTGCTCGCAGAACCGATGCGGAGGAGCAAATCCAAACCCGCCTGGCCATTGCCCGTGAGGAAATACGCCGACAGGATGAATACCGCTTCTGCGTCGTCAACGACGATTTGGAGCGCGCGGCGGATGATGTGCTGAACATCCTGCATGATTCCGCCTGCTGATTCGTGAAATGCCACCCATACCATAAATATCATATAAGGAGATAAAATCATGCTGAACCCAGATCTTCGCATCGTGCTCAAGGACCACCTGAGCCGTTACTCGCTTGTTATCGCCGCTGCCCGCCGTGCCCGCGCAATCGTGGCTGAACAGGAATCAAAGTCAAGGATCCGCGGCGAAAAACCCTTGGAAGAAAAACCGCTGAGCATGGCTATCGACGAAATCCTCAACGGAGAATTCGTTATTGCCGAGCCGGAGGAAATCCGTCATCTATAATTGAACTACGCCCTTGTCGCGGTCGAAAAAACCGCCTATAGCTTCGATAGGCTCTTTGCCTACCGCGTCCCGGCAGGATTGGCTGTGGGGGCAGGCGTTCGCGTGCTCGTGCCGTTCGGTACAGGCAAAAGACCGCCGCGCGTGGGCGTTGTTTTTCGCGTCTGCGACGAGTTGCCTGACGACGCTGACCCGCGCAGGCTGAAAGCTATCGCCGAGGTGCTGGACGGTACGCCCGTGCTTGGCGAGGACACGCTCGTGACCGCCGCCTACCTTCGGGAGCACTGTTTTTGCACTTGGTACGAAGCCGTACGCTGCCAAATGCCCGTGGGACTGACCCATCGTGTACGGCGTGCGTTTATTGCCACGCCGCCCTCAAATGAGGAGGCAGAGCCGATTGACACGGCACGCTCTCCCGACGAGCAACAGCTTTTGGACTACCTACGCCAGCGTGGAACATACGTCCGTGAAGACGCTCTGCGCAAAGACCTGGGGCTAAGCACAGATTCCCCCGCGCTGACATCTCTCTTGCATCAAGGGCTGGTGATTGAGTCCGCCGAGGCCCTGCGGAGAATCGGCGAAGCGTCCGAGCGCACGGCGCGTCCGGTCCCGCAGGATGAGCCGGGCGCGGTCAAGCTTACCGTACGCCAGCGCGAGGTTTTGGCGCTTCTTGAAGAATTCGAGGCGCTCACCGTCCGTGAAATCTGCGCGTGGACAGGCTACACGCCTGCGGTTGTGCTTGCGCTGGAGAAAAAAGGGCTGCTGGAAATTTATGACAGCGCAGTTTACCGCTTGCCGGAGTCACCCCCTGCCGCCGCAGAGCCGGAACCGGGGGCTTTGACGCCCGCGCAAAAAAAAGTCGCCCGTGCCCTGTGGAGAAAAATTACGCAGCAAAAGCCCATGACTGCCCTGCTCCATGGTGTGACCGGTTCCGGCAAAACGCAGGTTTATCTTGCCCTTGCGGAGGCAGTGCTGAAAGCGGGGCGCGGTGTGATGCTGCTTGTGCCGGAGATTGCGCTCACGCCGCAGTTGTTGGCGCAGGTGCGGCTGCGCTTTGGTGATTCTGACGCCGCCGGCGTTGCGCTGTTCCATTCCGCGCTGGCAGCAGGGGAGAGAGCTGATGCCTGGCGGCGTGTGCTGGACGGCAAAGCGCAGCTTGTTGTTGGAACGCGTTCGGCCGTTTTTGCTCCGCTGGATCATATTGGGCTTATCGTCATGGACGAGGAGCAGGAAGATAGCTATAAATCCGGCTCCGCCCCGCGTTACGATACGCGTGAGATCGCTAAGCTCCGTGCCAAGCACCATGGTGCGTTGTTGCTCCTTGCCAGCGCGACTCCAAGCGTCGAAAGCTACGCCGCCGCGCTGCAAGGCAAATATAGCCTGCATGTCCTCCCCGAGCGCTACGGAAGCGCCGTCTTGCCGGAGGTGCAAATTGTTGACATGGAGGCGGAAAACTACGGCAAACAGCCAAGCCTTTTCAGCCAAGCCCTCACCCATGCCGTTGACGAAACCCTCTCCCGCGGCGAACAAGTGATTCTGCTTCTCAATAGGCGCGGCTATAATACCTTTGCAGTCTGCCGTACGTGCCGCAAGGTCGTCACGTGCCCGCAGTGCAGCATTTCGCTGACATACCATGCCGCCGAGAACCGTCTGCTGTGCCACTATTGCGGTTATTCCCGTTCGTTTTCAACCCTCTGCGAGCAATGCCGCAATTCAAGTGTGCAGTACTATGGCTTTGGCACGCAGCGTGCCCAAGAGCAACTGGCAGCGCTGTTTCCGCAGGCGCGTGTATTGCGCATGGATGCTGATTCCGTTGTGCAAAAAGGCAGCCACGCCCGCATTTTAGAGGCCTTCCGCTCATGCGAATCCGATATCCTCATAGGCACGCAAATGGTCGCCAAGGGACTGGATTTTGAGAACGTCACGCTCGTTGGCGTACTAAGTGTTGACGCCCAGCTTCATGACGACGACTACCGCAGTCTGGAGCGCACGTTCTCTCTGATTACGCAGGTGGTCGGTCGTGCAGGGCGCGGTGAGAAGCACGGCCATGCCATCCTCCAGACACTCACCCCGGAGGAAACCACGCTTGCGCTTGCCGCCCGGCAGGACTATACTGCGTTTTTTCGCACGGAGATCGCCATCCGCAAGGCGCTTGTCTATCCGCCGTTCTGTACGCTCTACGCCCTTGGATTCGCGTGCGTAAACCGGACGGCGGCGGAGTCTGCGGCGCGGTTTGCGCTGGATTTTCTCCGCGCCCGTGGCCATGCCGGCAAAATGATTATCCTTGGGCCAATGCCCGCGCGGATTGAAAAAGCGGGCGGCAAATTCCGCTTCCGGCTCATCCTCAAAACGCACGCGAGCCCGCAAATCCGCGCCTTGCTCTCGGCGTTGCTCATCACACTCGGCAAGAGCCGCGAATATGCGGAGGTCAGCGTTTCAATCGGGCGCAACCCCGCGGAAATACTGTAATAAAGAAAGGCTGTATCATGATTGACTACTACCGTGAACACTGGTATCTGCTGCCGGCGCTGATGGCTCTTGCCGCCCTGACCGTGCTGGTCTGGGTAAAGGCACTGCACAAGAGTGCAAAAACGAACAGCACCCGTGCCGCCGCCGCCGCCCGCATTGATGAGCAGAAAGCCGCATTGCTCAAATATAGCGCATGGGCGGATGGCGATATCTCGGCGGAGAATATTACGGAGAAGCAGCTCTTCGTTGGCTTGGCGCTTTCCTTGCAGAAGCAATTGCAATACGAAAAAGACCAGCTTGCCGCTTTTGCCGCGCTTTTGGAAGACGCACGGCAGCTTTATGCTTTGTACTTCGCTCTGGAGGACGAGCCAAACAAGCTCTCGCAGTTCTTCAAGCAGTACGGTAAGCCGCTGACGACAGAAGCGCTCGACGCCATGAGTCGTTTTGCCGACCGGGACGCGGCCGATATCTTCGCTAAAATGTACGCCGCCTATGACCGGGACGATGACGGCTCGTCGCTCATCCCCGCGCAGATTGCCGAATGGGACGCGGTGTTCGCTGACGCGATTGATATGCCGTCCGTCTATGTGCGCGCCGCTGATTGTGTGCGCAGAAACGCGCCGAAGCTTGACGAACGCTGTGAAATAATGCAGAACAGGCGCAACGGACGTGGCTAATACGGTGGGTGGTTGTGTTCCTTCTTGCGCTTCGCAAAATGTGGTGATTACCCCACCGGCCCGCAAGGCAGCCACTTTGCTGAAATAACCTTATTGGGAGCGCGACCGTCTATTTGGCTGTGCCGCCGTTACGATTGTACCACAAAATTTATTTTTGTCAATAAGTTTTCCGGCAAATTTTCACCCATATGCAATTCACGCAACAAAGGCTTGACAAGCGCAGAGTTTTCTGCTATACTGTTTTCCGCTATGCGGCTATGGCGGAATTGGCAGACGCGCTAGATTCAGGTTCTAGTCGGGGCAACCCGGTGGAGGTTCAAGTCCTCTTAGCCGCACCACGTACTTTCTTTTGCAAGACAAAGAAAGTACGCAAAGAAAAGCGAACGAAACCGCGGACATTGTCAGGGTTTTCCGTTATTTCGTTCGCAGCAAAGCAATTGCTGTTTTATTGGGGCTTTCCCCTCGTTATTATTGGAGGTAACAACAATGGCAAAATGTGATTTCTGCGGCAAAGGCGTGACCTTTGGCATCAAGGTTTCCCACTCCCACCGCCGTTCCAACCGTACTTGGAAGCCCAACGTGCAGCGCGTTAAGGCCGTTGTCGCGGGTACTCCTAAGCATGTCTATGCTTGCACACGTTGCTTGCGTTCAGGCAGGGTTCAGCGCTCCGTCTGAGTAAATCAGGCAGAATTAGGCAAACTATACGCAGTCATAAGGCTGCGTATTTTCTGTGTCTGGAGGAACAGCGTGTATCCGTCTGTGAGCGTAATCGTCCCCGTCTGGAGTACAGAAAAGCATCTGTGCCGCTGCATGAACTCCCTCCTCGCACAAACCCTGCAAGAGTTGGAAATCATCGCAATTGACGACGGCTCGCCGGATTCCTGCCCGCAAATCCTTGATGAATATGCCAAAAACAATCCTGCCAAGGTTCAAGTATTTCATATAGCAAACGGCGGGCTTGCAAACGCCCGTAATTATGGCGTCGCCAAAGCGCATGGCAAATACCTTGGTTTTGTTGACAGTGATGACTGGGCAGGGCCTAACATGTTTGCCGAATTATATAATCGCGCGGAAGCAAGCAACGCCGATGTGTGCGTCTGTGGATATTATACCGTCCGTGAGCGTGACGGCAAAATGCGCACCCGACACTGTGGCAGTTTGCCCGAAGGCAGTGCCCGTAATGCCCCCGCGATACTCTTAAATGCAACCAGTTACGTGTGGAATAAACTCATCCGCCGCGATTTCCTCACGCAAATCCTGCCGCTCTCGCCCGTTGGTTTCTATTTCGAGGATATCCCCGTATCGTACTGCGCCCTGTTTGCGGCAGCGCGGGTTTCGGCAGTGCCCGAACCACTTTACCATTATCTGCGCCGCACTGACTCAATCAGCAGTTGTTTAACGGTACGGCACATTGAGGTTTTCGACGCGCTCGCCGCAGTTAATGCGTTTTGCCGTGGCTTTGGCACCTCCCCCGAGCTTGAACACGCCTTGCTTGCCCTTAACCGCAAGCACCTGTGGCTGCGCTGCATAGATACCTTGCGCCCATGTGACCGAAAAATCAAACGAGAAATTTTAGCGCGCGGCTTCACGCATATGGATACGCAATTCCCCGGATGGCGCAAAAATCACACAATGGTCGTTCCGCACAACGCAAGGTTTTTCCTCCCACTGCTTAATCAACAATGGCTTTGGCGTTTGCTCGCGCGGTAAAATTTGTGACAACAGCAACATATATTTCCACTCACTCCGGCTCCCTCGTCTTGTGCATCCCGCATAAAAATATCTACATTATACCGCACATTACCGTCCTAACATCCAAAATCACAATTCAGCTATTCAAAAAGCTTGACAAATCCGGCACTAATACATATAATATCACCATCAGCAGCAAGGACGCTGCGCACACTTTGTGCGCGGTGTTTTTTTGTTGAAAAACAGTGGGAAAAGGATGGATTATTGTGGCAGATAAACTTCAGCAGATTCAAGAGCAAGTCAATGGCATCACTTCATGGGATTGGACTCTATGGCTCCTGATTGGCGCCGCATTTGTGTTCTTTATGCAAGCCGGGTTCGCTATGGTGGAAACAGGCTTTACGCGTGCCAAAAATGCCGGCAACATCATCATGAAGAACCTCATCGACTTCTGCATCGGCACTCCGGCTTTCCTCATTTTGGGCTTTGGTCTCATGATGAGCGAGGATTACATCGCGGGTGTCGTCGGCGTGCCAAACCTGGATATCCTCACCAAATTCTCAAGCGGTGAAATCGCTGGATTATTCCCTTCGTTTGTGTTTAATCTGGTCTTCGCCGCAACGGCGGCCACCATCGTTTCCGGTGCTATGGCGGAGCGTACAAAGTTCAGCGCCTACTGTATTTACAGTGCCATCATCAGCCTGGTTATTTACCCAATTTCCGCCGGCTGGGTCTGGAACAGTGAAGGCTGGCTCTATAAGCTTGGATTTGTTGATTTCGCCGGCTCCTCGGCAATACATATGGTTGGCGGTATTTCAGCGTTAATCGGTGCAATATTCCTCGGTGCCCGTATCGGCAAGTATTCTATCGACAAAAAAAACGGCAAAAAAATCGCTCGTGCTATTCCCGGGCATTCCCTTACATTGGGCGCGCTGGGCTGCTTTATCCTCTGGTTCGGCTGGTATGGATTTAACGGCGCCGCGGCAACAGATATTACGCAGTTGGGGCAAATTTTCGCCACAACCACCATCGCGCCGGCAATGGGTACCATTTTTGCCATGTGTTATACTTGGATTAAAAACGGAAAGCCAGATGTTTCCATGAGCTTGAATGGCGCGTTGGCAGGTCTTGTCGCCATCACCGCAGGCTGCAGCGACGTTGATGCCCTCAGCAGCTTAATAATTGGCTCTGTCGCCGGTATCCTTGTCGTTGTTGCCGCTGAGTTTATTGACAAATACCTCCATGTGGACGACCCTGTCGGCGCAATCGCCGTCCACTGCGCAAACGGTATTTGGGGCACCCTTGCCGTCGGACTTTTCAAGCATTCCAATACCCTCAACGATGATGGCAGTATCTTTTCCGGCCAAGGTCTGTTCTATGGCGGCGGCTGGCACCAGTTGGGCGTCCAGGCGCTGGGAATCGCAGGCATAGCCGCATGGGTTGTCGTCACCATGACGATCGTATTCTTCCTCATCAAAAAAATCAATGGGCTGCGTGCTCCCGCCAAGGATGAAATCGAAGGTTTGGATATCACCGAGCATGGCCTACCCAGCAGTTATGGCGGCTTTATGTTTGACCCTGAAGCAATTGAGCCGTCCGAAGTTCTTGAGTTTTACGAAACTGCCGTGCCCGTGACCGAAGCAGTGCCGATAATCCGCAAAACGGCACCCGCAGAAGGAACGCCAAAGTTTACCAAAGTGGATATCGTCACCAAGCCCGCCAAGCTTGAGGCGCTCAAGGTCGCGCTCAATGCAATTGGCATCAGCGGCATGACCGTTACCAACGTAATGGGCTTTGGTATGCAGGGCGGCAGCGTGGAGAAATACCGCGGCGTTGATATCGAAGTCACCTTCATGCCTAAGGTCAAATTGGAGATTGTGGTCTGCAGGGTCCCCGTGGAGTTAGTGGTTGAAACTGCGCGGAAAGTGCTCTATACCGGCGAGTTGGGTGACGGTAAAATCTTCATCCATGACGTTGAGGACGTAATCAAAGTTCGTACCGGCGAACGCGGCTATGACGCGTTGCAGGATGTCGAGTGATTCGATCGCATTAATATGGTAGCTTTCAAGCGCGGCGAGGGAATACTTCTTCGTCGCGTTAGTTTATATTTTCGCAAATCTTTCATTATTTTTTCTATACTAGAATCCCCTACACGAAATATGGGTTAAAATACAATTGATTATTGCCGACCTTTGGGATGAAATTAAAATTTAAATAACAACCCAAAACATTTACAGCGATAAATATAAGCAAAAAATCAACACTTATACCGCCCGTTCAAGCATCCCCCAAAAAAATGCAAAGCCGGCATCCCGCAACAAAACAACCCCGCTTGCGGGACACCGTTTTTACTTTTACAACGAAACCTGTACCCTATACTTTTTCAGCCAGTAATTCACCTGCACAAACCACGCAATCGTCTGCGGTGTGGTCATCAACTGACCGTACCAAGGTTGTGCGCGTCCCTCGTCACGGAGCAAGGTCTCCAGTTGTGCGCGGTCAAAAAGCGCGCACAGCGGCGCATTCGCGTCCTCGAGTATATTCCGCAAAAGACCGCGCACCGCCCCCAAATATGCCGGATTATGTGTCTTCGGGTATGGTGATTTCTTCCGGTACAGCACCTCCCGCGGCAAAAAATCCGCCATTGCCGCGCGCAGCAATCCCTTCTCACGCCCACCAAACTCCTTGATTTCCCACGGCACGTTGTAAAGATATACCGCCAAGCGATAATCGCAAAATGGTACGCGAACCTCCAGCGCACACGCCATGCTCATTGCGTCCTTGCGCGATAGCAATGTCTGCATAAACAAATCACAATTTAGCCGCACCATTTCCTGAATGCGTTTCTGCTCGGGCATCGCCTCGGGCGAAGTATCCGCATCGCGCAGCACTGCCTCGTACTGACTCATAACCACTGCCTGCGGGTCGATTTTCTCCCGCCACTCCGGGCGCAGAAAACCAAAGCGATAGTCCGTGCTCTGCGCCCACGGCAACCCCGCCCGCGAGCGTATCGTTTCGTCTCGATACCACGGGTAGCCGCCAAAAATTTCGTCGGCGCACTCGCCGCTCAGTGCTACCGTCACCTCATCCTTTATCTGACGGCAAAACAGCAGCAAAGAGCTGTCCACATCCGCCATACCCGGCAAGTCGCGCGCCTCCATCGCAGCAGAAAGCGCCTGCGCAAGGTCGGCGGTGTCCAAAACGACATCAAAATGCTCCGCGCCAAGGTATCTGTTCATGCGCGCAATATACTCGTCGTCACCGTTTGGCTGGAATTTCGTTTTCTTAAAATACTTCGCCTGATCCTTGTACGTCACCGAAAACGTCTTTAGCCGCTTGCCGCGTGCCGTAAAATAGATATCCGCCACGCTTGAAATAATGCTGGAATCCAGTCCGCCAGATAGCAGCGTCCCCACAGGCACATCGCTAACCAACTGCCGCTCAATCGCGTCTTTCAACAGATCGCGCACGTGCCCCGCTGTTTCCTCCGCATTTTCATGATGCTCCGCCGCGTGCAATTTCCAGTATATACGCCTTTGCCAACCGTATTCCCGAGAGAAGTAAGCACACTCTGCCGGCTTGATTTCCTCCATGCCGCGCAAAATAGCCTTGCCAGGCGTCCGTCCCGGACTGAGCAGCGCAAGCTCCGCAATGCCGTCCGCACCAAGATTTGCCGTCACGCCGGGGACACTTAATATTGCCTTCAGCTCGGATGCAAATATCAGCGAATTCTCGCGAATTGTAAAGTATAGTGGCTTTACACCAATTCTGTCCCTCGCTAAAAACAAGCGTTTTCGATGTTTTTCCCAAACAGCAAACGCAAATATTCCATTCAGCCTGTCAAGACAAGCCCCTTGCCAATGCGAATATGCCGCTAAAAGCACCTCCGTGTCGCTGTGCCCCTCAAAGTGGTAACCTACCGCCAAAAGCTCAGCCCTCAACTCCTCCGTATTGTAAAGCTCGCCATTATAAACCAGCAGATATTCCTCGTCGCCATGCCGCAAATACATCGGCTGCCTTCCGTGCTCAAGATCAACCACACTCAAGCGGGTGTGCGCAAATCCAGCGTGTTCATCCACATACAGCCCCTGTTGGTCCGGCCCCCGATGCAGCAAAGTGTTTCGCATACCCAACAATACCTCTGGCTCCGGCGCCCGATCATAGGATATCAGTCCGGCAATCCCGCACATAAAACCGCCTCCAGCATCACTAAAAATTCCCCCAATTTAATTAGACATCATGATACAAGCCATTTTATGGCCTTATTGGTTACAGTGTGAATCGTCTGTAAAAAAATATGTCCAATCACTGTCTATTTTTCTATTTTAGAACAATAATCCGCCTGAGTTGTGCTAATATATCTTTGAAACGCTTCTTGACATAAGCGTCGGGAGAGAAGTCCTCTCCCGCCTACCTCTTCCAGAAAGGAGGCAATCTCATGCAAGAGCTTATCAGCAAGCTGTTTGGGGCGTTCAACACCTGGTTCCAAAACTTCGGTGCAGGCAAAGATTATGATTGGAGTTCTCTCTCTCTCACCGAACTTTGGGGTGATCTACTTCAAGCGATCTCCAACGTTTTTGCCGGAAGCGGCAAATAAGCACTGTTTCAGGAGCCATCCTACAGGGTGGCTCTGTTTGTGTTCTCAATTCCAAGTGGTAAACTACCGCCTTTGTAGGTATATTATCAATATGAAAATTTTGTTCGTCTGCACGGGTAATACCTGCCGCAGCCCAATGGCGGCAGGGTTGTTTTTGTCTACGCATCCGGATATCGTCAGCGAAAGTGCCGGACTGCTTGCGGCGGACGGTCTGCCTGCTTCGGCGCACGCCATAACCGCCGCCGCCACATTTGGCGCGGATATTGCCGCCCATCGCTCGCGCAGATTGACGTCGAAAATTGCTGATGACGTCGACGTCATTGTTGCTCTGGGCGATTATCACGCACAAGTTTTGCAGCTTACATATCCGCACAAGAGCGTGATTTTACTTGGCAACGGCATCGACGATCCTTACGGTGAGGATCTGGAAGCATACCAAGAGTGCGCCATGCAAATTTTTGACGCGCTCAAAAATCTTAAGCTTTAGGGGAGATTTTCATGGTTATTGCGGCAATCTTGGCGGCGGGCAGCGGCTCACGCATTGGCGCGGATACCCCAAAGCAATACCTCAAAATCAGCGGCACGCCAATGCTTCGGCGCACGGCGGAGGCTTTTTTGCGTCACCCATTGGTCAATCGCGTGCTTATTCTCTGCCCACAAAATTGGCTCGCCAAAACGCGGCAGTTGCTTGCGGATACCCCCGCCGCCGTGCTCACCGGTAGCGCAACCCGTACACAAACGCTGGAAATCGCTGTTCGATATTGGCAAAATCACTTCGGCAACGAGGACGATATTTTACTGACACATGACGGTGCGCGCCCATTTGTCAGCGAGCAAATCATCGGCAATAACATAGATGCCGCGCAAAAGTATCACGCCTGTGGGACTTACCTCGCCTGTGCTGACAGCCTGGTACACGCTGAAAATGGCTTTGCCGCAAAACCGCTCTCCCGTGACGGCATTTACCGTGCCCAAACGCCGCAAAGCTTTCGCGCCGCAGACCTTGTCGCCGCCTTCTCCCGCCTGACCGACACACAAAAAAATGCCCTCACCGATGCATGCGGAGTGTTCACCGCCTTAGGCCAACCCGTTGCAATCGTGCCCGGCGAAAGCGTAAACTTCAAAATAACCACGCCGGATGATTTAGCTCTTGCAGAACTTATAGCACAAAATCTGTAAACTGTAGATCTATGAAGCTTTACAGCTTGCATCTCATAAAGGAGCAGTAACAAGTGCCAGCCCTTGACAGCAAAGAAAGATTCAGCGATAGAGTAAAGAATTACGTGCTTTTTCGCCCCTCGTATCCGGCAGACGCAATCGACTGCCTTGTAAACTATTGTGCCCTAACACCAACGTCCGTTATTGCCGATATTGGTTCTGGCACAGGCAAGCTTGCCGAACTCATTTTGTCACGCGGCTTTACTGTGCACGCAGTTGAACCAAATGCCAACATGCGCAATGCCGCCGAAAAGTCGCTTTTGCCATTCTCGGGATTCTATTCTGTGCCAGCCAGCGCGGAGGCAACATCGCTTCCCGCTCAATCCATCGACCTCATAACCGCCGCGCAGGCGTTCCATTGGTTTGACCGCACAGCCTGTAAACGCGAATGGCAGCGCATCCTCAAGCCCGGCGGTCATGTTGCACTAATCTGGAACCGCCGGCAAAAATCGCCCGGCTTTATGGCTGAGTATGAAGAGGTCATACATCTCTGGTGCGCAGAGCTTCCGAATGTCACGCACAATAAAATCACCGACGCCGTATTCAAGGAAATTTTCGACGGCGGCTACACCCTACATACCTTTCCTTGGCAACAAACGTTTAACTTCGCAGCTCTGTGGGGACGTGCGCAGTCAAGCTCCTATTCACCGCTGCCCGGGCACCCATATCATGAGCCGCTCAAAAATGCGCTGCAAAAGTTGTTCACGCAATACCAAAAAGATGGTTTTGTGCCGTTTGAATACCAAACACAGCTAGTTTTAGGTAAACTGTAAAGCGTTCCTGCTTTACAAATTATAATTGAACTAAAAGCAACAATTCATAAAAAGTATTTGGTGAAATCGAATTCATTTTGTGAAAATTCCAGTATTAAATGCAAGTTTTTCTGATAAAACCACCCTTTCTCTTTTTTAGCGCTTTCTGGCACTAAGTATAGCATAACTTTCTTAAAAAAACAAGTCTTTTTTTCAAAATCTTGTGTTATAGTATAACTTTTCCCAAGACCAGGCGGCTCAAGCCGCCTGGTCTTGGGAAAAGTCGCCACGCTGTCGTCCCTCCGCCCACCCTGACTACGCAGCAGACCTGATCTTCTCAATCTCCTCCGCGAAAAGCTGCCCGGCTGACTTCCAGCCCAGAAGCTTTCGCGGATAATCGTTCATCCAAGCCTCAAGCTCACGGATCTCCGACCGCTTGACCGTGCCAAAATCCGTGCC
>JAIRYC010000024.1 GCA_031267965.1 Oscillospiraceae bacterium
ACGCTCTTCCGATCTTGCCCGTTCTCACCATCAAGGCTGTGCTTGATCCACGGTGCGCCGTCACCGTTCAGAAGGCGCATTTGAATTTCATCCACATTGTAGACACCGGCGATTACACCCTCTTTGCGTTTGACGAATTTTTCGGCATCCTCGAAGTTGGCGCAGGCCACCTTATTGGTCAGCCTGTAGCGCTTCTTTCCCACTTTCTCCGCGCCGTCATAGGCTATGGACAGCTTCATCTCATGCTTGTCGCCGTACTGCTTTCTCGACGGGCCTTGCAATGGCAGCCAAATCCCATCCTGCGCCTCGAATAACAGCTTGGCTTCCAGCGTCCCGGTTCCGTCTCCATGAGCCGCCAGCACCGCCGAACGTTCCTCGATTTTACCTAGCTCCCGCCCGATGTTCTGCGTCACGTTCCATGCTGCCATATGGCTGATCTGCTGACCGGTCAGCTCGCTGATGACCCCCGCCGCCTGCCTGTACGTCCCTTCGCAGCACGCATTGGCGATCGCCTCCGACAAGGCGGCACTCATGAAGCCCACTCCATCGCCCAGCCCGAGATACTCGTCCAGCAGGTACACATGGATTGTCACGCCCTCATCGTTGCAAGTTTTGTACAGCGTCCGCTCGAATGTGACCTCGCCCATTAGCGTCTTGATCGTTGTTCCCCGTTTTCCCTTGTGCCGGTACCGCTTCGTATCTCTCTTTCGCGCCAGCTCTTCATCCAGCACCATCAGGACCGTGCCCAGTGCTTCTCGACCTATTTCCATGCATTTTCGGAATATTTCTTCCTCTAACCTCTTGAAATCTACTCGTTTTTCGTTTACACTCAACCTGCATACTCCTCAGTAATTGGTTTTCGCCAACCTTATTTTACTGAATTTTTGTATGCAGGGGAAGTGGCTTTCGGCCGCTTCCCTTTCCTTTTGCCTACTCTTATTTTACTCTATGTCGCAAATAAAAGAAGAGTGTCCGCCATTGTCACTAAATATCATATAAAACATATACTTTTTAAATATTATTTAACAAATATAAACAAAAACATACATTTCTAATTTGTCAATTTAGTAGGTGTCGTTTGCGACAAAATTCTACTAAGTTAAACTCGGCACCTACAGTAAGTTTGAGAAACAAGCTATAAGGGACAAGGCTATGGAGCTGTTTATTCAGCGAGTCGGCAATAATCGCTGACGTAAACTAGTTCCCCTATCTACCCTCGAACAGGAAAATTTTACAGGTAAAGCTTTTTTTTCTTGCTCCGGTTGCTTATGAATAGAATATTGGAGAGCAACGACTGTTAATTCTTCCCTTATCTGGGTATCCTAATTCGGTAAAAAACGCAGATTTGGGGAGCGCTAATGCCAAAGGTTAGCATAATAATACCCGCGCACAACGCCGCTGTTTTTATTACGGAGAGTATACGCGCTGTGCTTGCGCAGTCACTTGCAGATATTGAACTACTTTGCGTTGACGATGCGTCCACGGACGGCACTGCCGCTGCTGTGGCCGCAATGGCCAAGGAAGATCCGCGCCTTCAATTGCTCCGGCGCGAAAAAAAAGGCGGTGCGGGTGCGGCGCGTAACACGGCACTCGACCGCGCGTCAGGCGAATATGTCTTCTTTTTTGATGCTGACGATAAGCTTGAGCCTGTTTTTTTGGAAAACGCCGTAAAGAAAATGGAACGGCATGCGGCGGATATCTTGGTGTTTGATTTTTTCCGTGAAAATACGCAGTCAGGCGAGAAAACGCTTTGCTCCGGGCTTAACCGCCAGCTTTTGCCAGCCGCCGAGCCATTTTGCAGAACGGATGTCCCAAACCGGATATTGACGCTTGCCATTCCAACGCCGTGGAACAAACTGTTCCGCCTGCGCTTTTTGCACCAAAAAAGTCTGCGCTTTCAGGAGATAAATTCAACGAATGACGTGTTTTTTTCTGCCGTGAGTATGATTGAGGCTGAGCGCATCGCTTATCTGCCGCAGCCGTTTGTCACGTATCGCACGCATCAAAGCGCTTCGATTACCTCCGGCAAGGGTAAAAACCTAGGCAACGTGCTCAGCGCGGTACAAGCGGTACAGCATTATGTTGAACGGCACGGCTTAGCAGACGAATACAATGAAGCCCTGCAATACTTTATTGCAAACAACCTGCTTTTTGCTTTGCGGAATTATGCCGGCAAGCCTATGATGACACGGTATCGCAGATATTATCGTCAGGTGCGCAATGTGTTCCGCGGCCCGCTGTTTGACTCCTTGGCGGACGCGCCGCCGCGGGTCCGCAGCGCGTTTGCGGCTTATTTTGCTGTCCGAAACAGTACGCACGTGCTCTATCTGCTCAAAGGCTTTTGCCGCAAGATGAAAAGGCGCGTGCGGAAAAGTTGCGCTTGGAAAGGGCTTCGTGCTTTAAAAAGTATTCCGCGCCGCGTTTGGCGGATCCTTTGCGGACTTGAGCGGACGTTGCAGTCGCCCGGGCGCGGTTCCACACAGCCGCAAATCCTTGCGCTTGCGGAGCAGACTGCCGCACTGCGTGAGGAGATCGCAATTCTGCGGACAGCAGCCCTGCGCACACAACTTTCCTCATGGCATGTCGGTGGTTCACCGCGATTGCTTGTCACCTTCACGTCTTATCCCGCACGGATTCACGCGGCGGCGGATGTGGCGCTCAACATGATGGAACAGACGCTGCTGCCGGATAAAATTTTGCTATGGCTTGCAAAAGAGGAATTCCCGCATGGTATGGAGGACGTCCCGCGCCGGCTTACCCAGCTCTGCGGAAAGCTTTTTGAGATTGCTTGGGTGCCCGAAAACATGCGCTCGTACAAAAAAATCATCCCGGCACTGGAGCAGTACCCGGATGACTGTTTGGTGACTATTGACGACGACTTGGTTTATCGCCGCGATATGTTAGAGAAGCTCTGGGAGGCACATCGGCGTTTCCCGGGGACGATTGTTGGGTTACGCGGACACACTATGCGCTTTGCCGCGAGCGGTGAACTGTTACCTTATGTGCAGTGGGGGATTGAGGATGCGAGCTGTGTTTTGGAACCGCGCATGGATATTTTCCTCACGTCCGGTGCGGGGACTTTGTTTCCGCCGGGCGCGTTTGCGCCGCAGGTGACGGACTGGGCGGCGGCGAAATCGCTTTGCCCTACGGCGGATGACATTTGGCTGAAGTTTATGTCGGTGATTCATGGAACAAAGTCGCTGCTTGCGACGGAACCTGAGAAGCTGTGTTATTTGCCGGATACACAGGATGAGCGGCTTTGGGATAGGAACAAATCTGCAAACGACAGCCAGCTGGCGGCACTGACTGCACATTTTGCAGACAAATGTGATTTTTATGGCGACATAGTGAAGTAGGTACTGCAAAGAAAATTATAAGATTTCAAAACACAAGATAAGCCCTGATCTTTTCTAATGTAGCCTTGCCAATGCCTTTGATGTTCAGCAAATCCTCCGGTGAGCGAAACGCGCCATGCTGCGCGCGGTAATCCATAATTGCCTGCGCTTTCACTTGCCCAATGTATGGCAACGCCTGCAACTCCTCAACGCTTGCGGTGTTGACGTTGACTTTGGTTGACTTTGGTTTGGTTGTTGTTACCGGCGGTTTTATCTGCTGCGTTGGCGTAGTGGCTGCGCTCTGCTCCTCTGACGGTGCCGTTGTATGAGACTCTGTAGGATCGAAAAAGTCATCCGTCGTGTTGTTTGTATCGCCTTGCTTTGATAAAGTGACAGCGGATAAGCCACTCGGTTCAGTCGTAAGCGCCGCAGGAACGTACACTTCCACCGGCTTGGGATGCAAAACGTCTATTCCCCAAATAAGCGCAAAAATCACCAAAGCCGCCGCAACTAGCAACAGCTCTGGCTTGCGCTGGCGGAAGATCTTAGAAATTGCTGCTGTTCCAGCCCCAAACACGCGCTTCTTCATATTGGATATACACACTTTCCGGCGGCACGCCCAACTGTTCGCTGTAGATTTCACACATGCGGGCAGTCATTTTTTCATATGCTCCCGTACCTGCCGAACCAAGCAGTGCCACGCGCGCATAGACCTGTGGGACAGTCTGCCCATTGAAGTACATCGTTGCGGCATCACGGAACGAGAGCTGCAGCCAGCTTTCGGTTTTGCCAATCAGGGTAATCGCGTCACCAAGCTGACTTTTGAGCACTTCCGCCGTGGCGGGCGTGACGACTTGGTTGGTTACGGTTTCGATATAAGGCATGGTCAAGCTCCTTGTTTGTTGCATACATTCCTAATTTAGCACTGCAGTTAATTGCCGGTTTCGTCCTCAAGCATATGGCATTTTTTGTATTTTTTGCCGCTGCCACAGTAGCACGGATCGTTGGGCCCCGGCTTTTTGTTTTTACGCACCGGACGTTTTTTCTCTGTTTCATTGTCGCCGGCCGCCTTAGCCTCGGTGATTTTAACCCTTTGCCTGCGCTCTGTTTCCTCCTGCGTTTTGACCAGCACGGTGAGAATCTGGAACACTGTTTCTTCACGGATAGAGTTTGTCATCTCATCGAACATATCAAAGCTCTCGCGGCGGAAAACAACAACCGGATCAGTCTGCCCGTATGCCCGCAGACCGATGCCCTGCTTAAGCTCATCCATCGCGTCAATGTAGTCCATCCACTGGCTGTCTACGTTGCTTAGCAGAATCATGCGCTCCAAACCGCGGAACAGATCCTCGCCCATCTCTTTTTCGCGGGCTTCATATTTGGCTGTGCCGCGCTCAATCATCAGCGCAAGGATGCCGTTTGCGTCAAGTGCATCCACATCGTCTGATTTTTGCAGCAGCCAGCCGTTATATTTATCGCGCAGGCCGGTGATATTCCATTCTTCGCGCGGGAGAGAGGACGGGCAGTAAAATTCCACCGCGTCGCGGAAGCTGTCTTCCATCATCTTTAGCAGCACCGGTTTTAGCGATTCACCCGCCAGCACTTTATCGCGCTGCGCGTAAATAATTTCGCGCTGGCGGTTCATCACGTCGTCGTACTGCACAACGTGCTTGCGGCTGGCGAAATTTTGGCTCTCCAACTTTTTTTGCGCGCCTTCGACCAGCTTTGCCAGCGTTTTGGCAGTCAGCGGCACATCATCCGGCTGCTTGAAGGTGGTGAGAATGGCGTGGAATCGGTCGCCCGCAAAACGGCGTAGCATGTCGTCCTGTGTGGAGAGGTAAAAGCGGCTTTCACCAGGGTCGCCCTGACGGCCTGAACGTCCGCGCAACTGATTGTCAATGCGGCGGCTCTCGTGTCTCTCTGTGCCGATGATGAACAGTCCTCCGGCCTCACGCACGCGGTCCGCTTCCTCACGGATAGCAGCCTTGTGCTTCTTTTCAAGCTCGGCAAAGGTCCGGCGTGCGTTGATAATTTCCTCATCGTCCGTTTCGCCAAAAGCGGTTGCTTCACCGATTATTTCCTCGCTAAGGCCCATGCGCCGCATTTCATTTTTGGCCATAAATTCAGCGTTGCCGCCCAGCACAATATCCGTGCCGCGCCCTGCCATGTTTGTTGCTATGGTAACAGCGTCTTCTTTGCCCGCCTGCGCAACAATTTCCGCTTCCTTATCATGGAATTTGGCGTTGAGGACCTCATGCTTAATGCCGCGCTTTTTAAGCATACGGCTGAGCAGCTCGGATTTTTCAATGGAAATAGTACCCACCAGCACAGGCTGACCTTTCTCGTGGCAAAGCAAGACCTGGTCAATCACCGCATTGAATTTTGCTTCCTCTGTGCGGAACAGGTCGTCAATGCTATCCACGCGAACCATGGGCATATTCGTGGGGATTTCCACCACGTCAAGGCTGTAAATTTCCTGGAATTCCGGACTTTCGGTCATAGCGGTACCAGTCATGCCGCTGAGCTTTTTATAAAGCCGGAAATAGTTTTGGAACGTGATTGTTGCAAGCGTCTTGCTCTCGTGCTCAACCTTAACGCCTTCCTTGGCTTCAATTGCCTGATGCAGCCCCTCGCTGTAGCGCCGGCCAAGCATAATACGCCCGGTGAATTCATCGACAATGAGCACTTCACCGTCCCGCACAACGTAATCCACATCGCGGCGCATAACACCGTTAGCACGTATCGCAAGGTTCAGGTGGTGTTGCAGCGTCATATTTTCGGCGTCCATCAGGTTCTCCAGGTTAAACGCCTTTTCGGCCTTTTTCACACCCTCGGCGGTCAGTGTGGCGGAGCGCGCCTTATCGTCCACAATGTAATCTGCGCCTTGGCCTTCTTCGGTGTCTTCGGCGTTGACTTTACTGTCCATCTCGCGGATATGGACACATTTTAGGCTCTTGACAAACCTGTCGGCAATCGTGTACAGCTCAGTGGATTTATCTCCGCGCCCGCTGATGATGAGGGGTGTGCGGGCCTCGTCAATCAAAATCGAGTCCACCTCGTCCACGATAGCAAACGTGTGTCCGCGCTGAACCTTGTGCTCTTGATATTGCACCATGTTATCGCGCAGGTAGTCAAACCCAAGCTCGTTGTTGGTGCCGTAGGTTATGTCGCAGGCGTAGGCGGCACGGCGTTCGCTGTCGTCTAGCTCGTGCGCAATCAAGCCGACCGTCAAGCCCATAAAGCGGTGGATTTTGCCCATCCATTCGCTGTCGCGCCGGGCAAGGTAGTCGTTCACGGTGACAATATGAACACCGCCGCCCGTCAGCGCGTTCAAATAAGAGGGTAACGTTGCCACCAGTGTCTTGCCCTCACCGGTCTTCATCTCTGCAATGCGCCCCTGATGCAGGACGATACCACCGAGAATCTGCACAGGGAAGTGCTTCATGCCCAATACGCGCCAAGCGGCCTCGCGGCACGCGGCAAAAGCCTCGGGCAGGAGGTCGTCAAGGCTTTCACCCTTTGCAAGGCGTTCGCGGAATCCGGGCGTTTTTGCCTGAAGCTCAGCGTCGGTCAGTTTGCCGTATTCTTCTTCCAGCGCGATTGTTTTATCGCGCACAGGCAAAAGACGGCGGATTTCTTTCTTCGAGTACTCGCCAAAGATCTTAGTCATTAGTCCCATATTTAGCCGCTCCGTTGTTTTTTGAGTTATGGTGTGTTTCTAAATGAATAGTATACCATATTTTCGGAGATTTGAACAGGGGGGCGTTTTTTGTTTGAGCTGGGTTTCGCCATCTCACTCTCTAAACTTTGACGTTCTCCCGAAGCTTGATTCGAAACTGAGAAAGAAATTTTTTATGTCCACGTTCCACGTAAACCTCTAGCCGTGCGCGCAAGATACACAGTCAGTGCGGTAAAAGCACAAGCATTAGGACTAAAGAGACCGAAAAAATTGTAGAAATTATCATGTCTTCACCTCTTAATATTTACAATAATTATAGTTTTATATGATAAAACTATGCATGCAATCGCTAAGACCGAGAAAGACACAATACTGCTGCGCCTGCAGAGTAGGCAAATTCTTCCAATCATCATTAAGAATCACCCCCGCACTTGCAGGGCGATTTGTGATTGAACTATAAATATCATAATATAGCAAAAAGAGTTTGCCAACTCTGCCAAGTACTCACTCAACCACCGAGGTATTACTCTTTTGCGTCAGTGGCACAAGCCCAATATAGCCTTTGCCGCGGTTCAGCTCCAGCTCTGTGCCGTTTTTGTCATAAAACTTAAGCGGGTCGGCGGGCTTGCCCTTCTTCCAGGTGATAAGCTCCCAGCCGCCGGCGGTAACATAAATCCCGTTACCACCGCTCATATCAATGGTTACACGGTGTTTTTTGTCGCCCTCAATGTTGCGGATATCAACATAAATCAAGATAATATTCATCACCTTGCGCTGCTGGCCGCCGTCCTGCACAAATGGCGTGTTGTTTAGCGACTGCGTGTAAAACCCTGTATTTTCGTTATACTTGAATGAATACTTGAAGTTTACCGAGAAGCGGAAGTTTACCGCCGATGCAGTGCCTGCGCTTGGCGTGCGCGCCTTGGCATCCTCCGTCACAAACCGGAACGGCGAGGTTTTATCGGCGGAAACATCCGTCCGCCAACCCTTTGCCGCAATGCCTTGGGCAATATATTCGCCATTGGTGTACGCGGTATGCTCAACAGCCAAACCCTGGTTAAGGCGTGTTTTGTCACGGAAGAAGTATTTGCCTGAGTACGCCATGCCGTCCAGGTCATTGACCTTGCGTGCTCTGATTGCCTCGTATGCTTGCGGACTGCCGCCCCAATGGACAAGGAAACTGTCAAAGCCCTCGGTCAGTTCAACAAAATCATGCCGCGCGGAACGGATCGGCCCTACTTTTGGCACCATGTTTACATCTGAGAACATATAGAGCATGCGTGTAATGCCGCCCTCAACCAGCGTTTCGATGACGACTTCGGGAGAACAAAGCCCCCATTGCGGGCGTGCCGCAGGCGCGTTGTTGACCATGAACGAAACACCGCGTTTGCCGGCAGCCTTTGGATCTAAATCGCGCAGACCTGTAAGTGGATTTATGCGCTTGACGTTTTCGGGCGCTTGCGTGGTTGTAATTGTGTATCGGGAAGGGTCGTCTGTGCCGGCTTTGGATTTTTGGAAAAACACGCCGGTTAGTGCCATTACAGTTACGCTGACGGCTAATATCACGAATATAAAAACGCCTAAAATGATGATTCTTTTTACGCGCGTCTGCCTTTGTTTTTGCTGTAATGTCATGTTGTTTTGCAAGGCACTTTGGTTTTCGGTGGGCGTGTGGCCGCTCCGCTTTGCCACGTTTTTCTGCTGACCGGGTTCTTTTGCCATTTCTAATCTCCCTTAGTTTTATATAAAGCAACAACAAACAGTGGGTATCCGAAAACACCCGGACGTTATATTATATCCCTAAGCAGCATTACGGTATGTTCGCATTCAGATTTCGGGAACAAGGTGCTCTGCAAACATATCAAAAATCCCCAGCGGGCGGCTGTCTTCGTGAATCCCGAAATCGCTCGTATGCCAATCCTCAACAACTTGAGCGGCTTCGGCAAAAACAACTGCCGCTTTTTGCTTGGAAGTTTTGGATTTTTGGGCTTTCTCTTTAGGCTCAGTAGTAGTAAATTCTTCGTCAATCGCAGGCTCGTCCCAAACATGCGTAAGAGGTTTTACCTCGGCTGCGACTATCGCTGATTGCGTGCCGGCACCCACTGCAACGGCCGCCGCAACAGCTTCCGCCGCCGGAATAAAATAATCTCCGCTGTTTTCTTCGTCAAAATCCGCCGTTGCTTCGCGTGACCTCTGCAATGCTCCAATGAGTTCATTCCCATGGGAAACACTAGCGAAAGTGCCGGAAAGTCCTGTAAGAAAGTCGATGATATCCAAGGAATCATCGCCGTCGTCCTCAAGCCAAGTTAAGAGACTGCTTTTAGCTGTATTGGCCATAATATTCCCCTTTGTATGCTTTTTTGACAAACACTATTCTAGCACAACTTGACGGTCTGTATTTTCTATATCAGAAAATACAGACCGCAAGTGAAGTAATCTTCAATTGTTTTTGGTGTAAGGCAACAAGCCACCCGCCAACACAATCGCTGTCTGCCGTTCGGTAAAGTCCGTGACCAACCAATATGCTTCGCCGCTGCGTTTGTTGATTATCTTCAGCCGTGTACCAATATTATTGTGTTCCATTCCATCCCGCACTTCAGGAAGCTCCAACTCATCGCCCTGTGCAATTTTGTCGTAGTCCGCTTCATCCGCAAAGGTCAGCGGCAAGATGCCCGCGTTGATTAGGTTCGCTTTGTGTATGCGCGCAAAGCTCTTGGCAATTACTGCCTTTATGCCAAGATAAAGCGGCACAAGCGCCGCGTGCTCCCGGCTTGAGCCTTGACCATAGTTAGCGCCGCCTATGATGAATGCGCCGCCTTCGGATTTTTTTGCATTTTGGCAGTTTTCAGCAAAATGTTCGTCAAGCTGGCGGAAGCAGAACTGCGAAAGGAACGGTATATTTGAGCGGTAGGGCAGAATCTTTGCGCCTGCCGGCATAATGTGGTCCGTGGTGATGTTGTCGCCTGTTTTGAGCACCGCAATGCCCGATAAGCTGCGTGGCATTATCTCCGCAACGGGGAAGGGTTTGATGTTTGGTCCGTAGAGGATTTCAACGCTCTCAGCCTCTTCAGTGAGCGCGGGAAACTCCAGCAGGTTGTCGTTGCGCCGGAAGGAAACCGGTAATTTAACGGCAGGAACGTCGCCCAGTGTGCGCGGGTCGGTAATAACGCCGGTAAGTGCCGCCGCCGCCGCGGTTTCCGGGCTGACGAGGTACACACCCGCGTCAGCAGTGCCGCTGCGTCCCTCAAAGTTGCGGTTAAACGTGCGTAAACTCACCGCACCCGTCCCCGGAGACTGCCCCATGCCAATGCACGGACCACAGGCGCATTCAAGCACGCGCGCCCCTGCGGCGATGATGTCAGCCAGCGCACCGTTCTCTGCCAGCATTGAATAAACCTGCATGGAGCCAGGGCTGACGGTCAAGCTGACGCGCGGAGGCACCTTTTTGCCCTTTAATATGGCGGCGACCTTGAGCATATCCAGCAAGCTGGAGTTTGTACACGAGCCAATGCACACTTGGTCAACGGGCAAGCCCGCTTTTTCCGCTGCAGGGACAACATTATCCGGCATGTGCGGCAGGGCGACCAGCGGCACAAGCCTGCTCAGGTCAATTCCCAAGGTTTCGTCGTATGTTGCGCCGTCGTCCGCCTTGACTTCACACCAAGCGTCCGCGCGACCCTGTGCCTTCAAAAACTCACGCGTAATTTCATCGGATGGAAAAATGGATGTTGTTGCGCCAAGCTCTGCACCCATGTTGGTGATCGTCGCGCGTTCGGGCACGCTGAGCGTGGCAACGCCATCGCCGCCATACTCCATCACCCTGCCAACGCCGCCCTTGACGGAAAGCCGGCGCAGCACCTCCAGAATAACGTCCTTTGCGCTGACCCAAGGTGAAAGTCGGCCCGTCAGCTTGATGAGCGTTACCTTGGGCATGGGTATGCAGTATGCGCCGCCGCCCATTGCGACCGCGACATCCAGCCCGCCCGCGCCCATGGCCAGCATACCTAAACCGCCTCCGGTGGGGGTGTGGCTGTCCGAGCCAATGAGCGTTTTTCCGGGAATTCCAAAACGCTCAAGGTGCACTTGATGGCAAATCCCGTTGCCCGGGCGCGAGAAAACCAGCCCACGCTTTTTGGCACAGGACTGTATGAAGCGATGGTCATCCGCGTTTTCAAAGCCGGTTTGCAGCGTGTTGTGGTCAATGTAAGCAACGGAAAGCTCTGTTTTAACCCTCGGCTGCCCCATCGCCTCAAACTCGAGGTACGCCATCGTTCCGGTTGCGTCCTGCGTAAGCGTCTGGTCAATTTTCAGCTGAACTTCCGAACCGGGGGCCATACCGCCGGCTATGAGATGTTCAGCAATAATTTTTTGGGTAATATTTTGTGGCATGTATTCGTTCCTCCAAGAAAATATTATTAACATTATACCATATTTCTTAGCATTTTCCCACCCCATTTTCACGTGATTTTTTTTCAGATTTGTGTTTTCTCATCGCTCCCGTCCCTTGTTTTTCTGCCGCTGCCACTCAAAATCGTAAATCAACTTGCCGCCATGGCAAGCAATTGAGTCGAAAACAATGTTAAACTTGATCCTATATTATCTCAGAGATTTGAGCAACAAAATCAAAACGGTCATCTATTCAAAGGCAAGGAACGGACATTTTTTACAGGATGCCCGCCTTACGGGTATTTGCGGGGCGTTGACGACAAGCACTTGCTGGCTATTGACCCCGATGCGGCAAATGTTGTCCGCAAAATTTTTGAACTCCGTCTTAACGGATGGGACTACGGGAAGATTGCCGGATACCTTAACAATGAGGGTATTCCGTCGCCGCGTGACTATTCCTATCCTCGAACGCCGCTTGGGTGAAACAGACGGTACGCTGCAGTTGCATAAGTTTGAATTAGTAAATCTGCTGTTTGTCTAAAGAACTTTGTGTGGAAATTTGAAAACATAATTGCTGAAGTACTTTTCGCTAGATCTGATCGCTATGCAGACTATCGGATTATTCCGTTTGCATAGCCAATCTTCAAGGTCTCCTTGATATTCGAATGCGGTAAACTTATGATTTTTTTCGACTTTTTCGAGCCAAGCCTTGCGGATTCGGGCTTCCACGATTTTCGCTGCTCAAAAATTCCTTTGTTTTCAGCGATTCTATGCGGGTAGGCCATGGAAGTGAACGTTTTTTCGATTTGGACGGGAATTTCTCAGATAAAATTGCAGAAATTGCTTGACTGAAAGAAGAAAATGTGGTATCCTATTAATTACTAATTCTGTATGTTTAGTAGGATATAAGCGAGGATTTTCTTCATGAAACTTCAGCCAGCCAAAACCAATATATGCAGCAGCGTCATTCTGTGCAGCTTGCACAATGGGTGAGATGAACTTTATCTGCCTGCTTATATATCAGTCCGAATTTTCTGGGTTGCGCTTTTCATTTTTGCACAACGATCTCATCATGTGGAAAAGGAAATTGCTGTTGGATTTGCCTTGCTGGTTGAAATACTGTTTACTTCGATGGCACGGTGTATTCTTTACCGCCGGAAATTTGTGCGGCCGAATAAAATAAAGGGGAAACCATAATGAACCAAAGCCGTTTGTGGAAAACTTTTTCCGCGCTTATCGCAATAGACAGCCCTTCCTTTGAAGAGCGGTTATTTTGTGACGCGCTGAAAGAACAACTGATGGCACTGGGTATACAGACCTATGAAGATAACGCAGGAGAGCGTATCGGCGGAAATTGCGGCAACCTGTACAGTTTTTTGCCGGGAAGCCTATCCCTCTCGCCTCTGCTGTTTTCTGCGCACATGGATACGGTCGAACCGGGACACGGCAAGCGGGCGATTCTCAGTGATGGCGGTTTCATCACCTCCGCCGGAGATACCATTTTGGGTGCGGATGATGTTGCCGGGATCGCGGCGATTCTGGAAGCTTTGGCGCGCTTGAAAGAATCCGGAAAGCCTCACCGCCCGGTTGAATTGCTTTTCCCTGTGGCGGAGGAGAGCTACGGCTTGGGTTCGGCTCAAGCAGATTACAGCAGAATCAGTGCCAAGGAATCCTACACGCTGGATTTGGGCGGCACTATCGGTGAAGCGGCCAACGCCGCGCCCACCGTGCTTTCTTTTGAATTTACTGTCGCCGGCAAAGCTGCCCATGCAGGCTTTGCGCCCAAAGACGGTGTCCACGCCGTAGCGGTGGCAGCCAATGCTATTGCCCGCGTTCCAATTGGAACCCCTGAGCCCGGCGTCACCTGCAATATCGGTATGATTTCCGGCGGTGAGGCCAACAACGTCATCCCATCGCTGTGCAAGGTCGGCGGAGAAATACGCGCTCTTTCTCACACGGCGGTTCTGGTCTGGTGGAAAAAGGTGAAAAGTATTTTTGAAGAAGAGGCCAGCGCTGCCGGTGCAACAGTCAAAGCGGAACACCACTGCGAAATCACAGCCTATAAAACACCGCTGGACAGCTCACCCGTCCGTCGTTTTGAGAAGGCTTGCGAAAGGATTGGTGTTCATGCTAATATTCACTCCACCTTGGGTGGCAGCGACCAAAACAACTTTGCCAAGCATGGAATCCAGGGACTGGTGCTTGCCTGCTCCATGCACAACGTCCATAGCACACGGGAATTTTGCCTTCTGGACGAAATAGAACAGTGTGCCGAGTTGATCCTATCTCTTATATTGGAGGAAACGCCGTGAAAATCCCATTGCAATATCAGCGGACCGAATACGACTGCGGCCCCACAGCTTTGCTGAACGCGGTCAGCTTCCTGTTCGCCCGGGAGAAAATCCCGCCGGATATTCTGAAATATATCATGATGTATTCGCTGGATACCTATAACGACAAAGGAGAGGCCTGCAAGGAAGGGACCTCCGCCATGGCTATGATGTTTCTTTCCAACTGGCTGAATCAGTATGCCAAAATTGGAAAGCTGCCTATTGCCTGTGAGTTTTTCAGTGGTGAGCAGGTGCAAATTGGCGAAAACAGCCATATCATCGCAGCATTGCAACAAGGCGGCGCGGTTGTGCTGCGGACGTGGTACGGCTGCGGACATTATGTCACGCTAACCGGTATATCGGGAAACGCAGTAACTTTGTTCGACCCGTATTTTCGCCGTCAGCCATTCCGGAACGCGGGCATTACCGCCATCAAGGAAAAGCCCTGCGCTGCCAACCGCCGCATTGATTTTTCCGTATTTAACCAGCCGGGTAAGTATCCTTATTCGCTGGAAGCTTCGGAAAAGCGTGAAGCGCTTATCCTGTTTAATACCAATTCCCGCAGAACGCCGGAACGCACCATTGAGTATTTTTTGTAGGATAAGGTGAAGCAATCGACATGAGCATGGAAAACATAGATGAAACCTTTGGCTTTGCCACCCATTCGATTCACGGCGGCGGCGAAACAGACGCGGAAACCGGCACAATATGGGTGGCCGATTGTGATAGCGAACAGCTATGAACTGCCTTTTGAGCCATCCGCCCTCAAACGGAAGGTGGGTGTTTGAAGAGGTAGGTGAGCTTGAAGAAGTCATCGTTCAAATCATAGAGGGCCATCTTTTAGAAGAATCGGGGGTGATTCCATGAGCGTCAATTTTAAAGAGCTGATTATATCCCATCCCTGCTTTTCAGTAGGAGCGAAATCCAACAAAGGGCGAGTGCATCTGCCGGTCTCGCCCGGTTGCAATATCCACTGCAAGTTTTGTGATCGCAAGCTAAACAATATTGACCAACGCCCCGGCGTGGCGAGTGCGATTATCTCGCCGGAGGAAGCGGTTGACGTGGTCAGAAAGGCAGTCGCCCTTTGCCAAGACATCACTGTCGCCGGTGTTGCAGGGCCGGGAGACACACTGGCGACACCCTATGCGTTGCAGACGTTCCGGCTGATAAAAAAAGCTTTTCCGAACATCATCAAGTGCATGAGCACCAACGGACTGTTGCTGCCCGACTATGCCGATGAAATCATTGAAATAGGAATTGATTCTCTCACCGTTACAGTCAATGCCGTTAACCCGGAAATACAGGCGCAAATCTGTGACGGGATTACTTATCACGGCAAACGCTATGAAGGAAAAAAGGCGGCGGAGGTTTTGATTCAAAACCAGCTCGCGGGAATTAAGACAGTTGCGGCGGCGGGAATCACCATAAAAGTCAACACAGTATTGATTCCCGAAATCAACGCGCATCATGTTCCAATCGCAGCGAAGACCGTCAGTGAGATGGGCGCTGAAATTTACAATATCATCCCGTTAATTCCGCAGCACAAGCTGGCATGGTGCTCGGCGCCCGGTTGTGATTCGATCAGCAAAATCAGACAGGCAACGGAGCAATATATAAAAGTGTTTCGGCATTGCCAACGCTGTCGTGCCGATGCGGCGGGTATTCCCGGCGGAATTGACGTATCCAAACAACTATATATTCACCCAGTGAGAGTTGAAAATACTTTCTCACACGGCTGATATAAAATTCGGCAACAGAAAACATAATCAGGTGATAATGGTGTGTGGCGACTGTACTAAAGCCCCGGAGCGGGCAACCATGAAAGCAGCCAAAACATAACAAGTCAATCCCATATATAAAATCGCCGGAGTGATATCAAATCGCTCCGGCCAAACTTTATTTTGCAATATCTACTACACGGCTCTCGCGGATTACGTGCACCCTAATCGTCCCCGGGTACTGCAACTCGTCTTCAACGCGCCGCACAACATCGTGGGCGATGAGCACCATCTTGTCGTCGCTGACCTTGTCTGGCTGGACGACTATGCGTACCTCGCGACCTGCCTGCATGGCAAACGCGGCATCCACGCCATCAAACGATTTGGCAATTTCTTCCAAGTCGCGCAAGCGCTTGATATATTGCTCCACATTCTCGCGCCGTGCACCGGGACGCGCCGCGCTGATTGCGTCCGCAGCCTGCACTAAAAACGCCGCCAGTGACTTTGCCTCAACGTCGCCATGATGCGCCTCAATTGCATGCAGGACAGCCGGAGATTCGCGCCGCTCACGCGCATATTCCACGCCCAGCGTGACGTGAGAGCCTTCTTGCTCATGGTCAAGCGCTTTGCCGATATCATGCAATAAACCCGCCCGTTTGACCAGTTTTACTGTTCCGGCGTCACAACCAAGCTCCAGCGCCATCAAACCAGCTAGATATGACACCTCCAGCGAATGCTTGAGTACATTCTGTCCAAAGCTTGTGCGGTATTTCAACCTGCCCAGCAAGCGGACAATATCTGGATGCATATTCGGCACACCGGAATCCACCAATGCCGTTTCGCCGGCTTTTTTGATTTCATTCTCAATTTCGCGCGTCGCCTTGGAGAACATCTCCTCCACCTTTGCAGGGTGAATTCGCCCGTCAGCCGCGAGCTTTTCAAGCGTTAGTGCGGCGATTTTGCGGCGTACAGGGTCAAAGCAGCTCACGGTAATAACGTCTGGCGTATCGTCAATAATAAAATCAGCACCCGTCAGGCTCTCAAGTGTTTTGACGTTGCGTCCCTCACGCCCAATAACGCGCCCTTTAATTTCATCGTTCGGCAGTGAGACAGTAGTCACTGTCACCTCGGCGGAATGATCGGCGGAGCAACGCTGAATCGCCGTTGCCAGAATCTCCCGTGCTTGTGTTTCAGAATCCTCGCGTATGCGCTGGTCATTCGCCTGAATCCGCATCGCCTTCTCATGGGCAAGCGTTTCCTCAAGCTGTGCCAAAAGCTGCATACAGGCTTGGTCACGCGTTAGACCTGCGATTTTTTCCAGTACAGTCACCTGCTCGGCACGGATTTGTTCCGCTTCAGCAAGCGCTGTTTTTGCCTTTTCAGTGTGTTCTGCAAGCTGTTCCTCTCGCTTTTCCTGACGCTCAATCTTCTTATCCAAGCTTTCTTCTTTTTGAGTCAGGCGCTGTTCCTGTCGCCGGATTTCTCCGCGCCTTTCACGCGATTCCTTGTCAAGCTCCGTGCGCAGACGCTGAATTTCTTCCTTCGCCTCCAGCAGTGCTTCCTTCTTTTTGGCTTCCGCCTGCCCCATAGCTTCACTGACGATTCGCGCAGCTTCATGCTTTGCATTGCCAAAGGTTTCCTCATCCTGTTTTTTGCGCACTGACATACCGGCGAATAATCCTGCGGCAAGCGCAACCAATGCGGCTACTATTGTTAATAGTGCCACCTGCCATCCTTGCATATTTTCCTCCTCAATTTTACACAGCCGCAAAACGCCCAAAGCGACGCAGCTCAGTATGAATGATTTTATACGTTAAAAGCCGCCGGAGTTTTAACTCGCGGTGGTGGATTCCTTTTTTATTGTATCATGCCAACGGCGGCTATTCTCTGTATAATGGAAAGTATAACCGTTTTGCGCTTCAATGTCAAGATAAAAGCACAAGTTTTTAACAAAAATATAGCGCTTTACTAATTTTTCAAAAATTTACAACCTTGCGCACATCCCCCGGGAGCCTTGCGTTCGCAACGGACAGCGCACAATCGCGTCCAACGCATGCACCAATTGCTCGCAGCGCTGCGTTTGTGTGCTCATATGCAAGCTCAGGGTGATTATTTTCCTTGCTCAGGTGCCCCAAAATCATATGCGCCGCACCGTTGCGGACCAAACGCACTGCAGTTTGTGCACACGCTTCATTAGATAGATGCCCTTCATCGGAGAGTATGCGCTGTTTCAACCAGTATGGGTACGCCCCATTGCGGAGCATTTCTACATCGTGATTGGATTCCAGCATAACCAGCACACAATTGGTCAGTGCGTCAAGGACCGCCGGCGTGACTGTGCCCAAATCTGTTGCGATTGCCACGCCGCGCCCGTCCGGCAAGGTGATTCTATATCCACAGCTCTCACGCGCATCGTGGCTTGTCCTGAACGGTTCGAACAAAAAGCCCGCAGCTTCCGCACCGCTGGCCGGCACAGCGCGGTAATCAAAGCTACCGTCGGCAACAGTTGTTTCTTCAAGCGCCGCCAATGTACCGGCGGTCGCCCAAACAGGCAGCTTATATTTTTTTGCGAACACACGCAGTCCACGCACATGGTCGCTATGCTCGTGTGTCACAAAAACCGCGCGAATACTTGCTGTATCCACACCAATATCCCACAAGGCAAGCTCAAGCTGCTTTGCGCTTACGCCAGCATCAACAAGAACGCCGCCGTCCCCGTTGCCGATATAAACACTGTTTCCGCTGCTCGAAGAAAACAGCGGGCAGAACTTAACCATCAAATGCCTTCTTATGATATGTATGTTGCTGTAAATATTTCAGAGTAGAGGCGCGTCATGATGTGCCCGGGGATCACGCAGTCAATGCTGTACTTTCCTCGCACTTAATATACCGTATGTCCGCACCCAACGCACGGAATTTAGCCACAATTTCCTCATATCCGCGTTCAATATACTCAATTCGGTCAATCTCCGTCTGACCGTTTGCCACAAGTCCCGCTATCAGCATGGCAGCGCCCGCCCGCAAATCATCCGCCTGCACCGGAGCACCCATTAGGCTCTCAACGCCCTCAATAACGGCCATTTTTCCGTCCACCTTAACCACCGCACCCATGCGGGCAAGCTGGTCAACATAGCGGAATCGGTTATCAAAAATGCTCTCGGTAATGTAGCTTGTGCCTTGCGCAACACTGAGCAAAACAGCCATTTGCGGCTGCATATCCGTCGGGAAACCCGGGTGCGGCATCGTCTTGACGGAACACTTTGCCGGTCTGCTGCCACCAATTACGCGCACAGAGTCATCGCCCTCATCAACAGTCGCACCACTCTCACGCAGCTTTGCAGTGATTGCTTCCAAATGTTTTGGCGTAACGTTCTCAATCGTAACGTCGCCACCAGTCACCGCAGCCGCCACCATATAGGTACCAGCTTCAATCTGGTCAGGCACAACCGACCAAGTACAGCCATGGAGCTCTTTAACGCCGTCCACACGGATAATATCCGTACCTGCGCCGCGGATATTCGCGCCCATAGAATTCAGAAAGTTTGCAAGGTCAACAATGTGCGGTTCTTTGGCAGGGTTCTCAATCTCTGTGCGCCCCTCCGCACGGACCGCCGCCAGCATGGCATTCGCCGTCGCACCCACACTAACAACGTCAAAATAAATACGCGTGCCGACAAGCTTATCTGCGCTCGCACTGATGATTGCGTTTTCTTCGGTATCTACCTTTGCGCCAAGCGCGGCAAAAGCTTTTTCGTGCAAATCAATCGGGCGCACACCCAAGTTGCAGCCGCCCGGCATTGCGACCTTTGCCTTGCCAAACCTACCCAGAAGCGCCCCAAGGAAATAATATGACGCGCGCATATGTCGTGTAAGCTCATGCGTTACAGTGAAGCCTTTGAGCGGCGCGGTATCAATTTCCAGCGTACTTTTATTGATTACGCGCACCTTTGCCCCAAGGCGTTCCAATATCCGCAGGGTATATTTAACATCGCTGATTCTGGGCACGTTCTCAATAATACATTTGCCGCCCGCAAGGATTGTTGCGGGCAATATGGCGGCGGCGGCGTTCTTTGCCCCGCTGATTTTAACGTTCCCGTGCAGCGGAATCCCGCCACGTACAGCGATTTTCTCCAAGTGAAGATCCTCCAAAAAATTAATGAACAGCGAATAATTTATTGCTATATTACTCACTGCAAAAAACAACCAAGAAATTATAGCATAATCTGATGAATAATGGAAGTAGTTTGCCCTTAATTTTAGATTTTGTTAAGATTTATTGATGGTTCTCTCCATATTATTCTATTTCTACGCCCCATAAGGTGTGCACTCTTTCATTATTGCCTGCGTGCGCGCAGCTATTCATTATGCCAGATTCCGCACACGCCAATGTCCGGCAATCGCTGCATAAATTGCGTAATACAAGGGCGTGAAAACAAGTGTATAAACAAAGCTCAGCAAGGTAAAGTTTAGCAGCTTTGCCACCGTGTGCCCGGTAAGAAGCCAGTCTGCCAGCAGATATCCAAGCACCACCAAGGCCGTCAGTACCACTGCCACTGCAAGTGTATTGCGCATTTTGCGCCGTATAATCGCAGACACAGCACAGCCGATTAAACATAAAAAAATCGCATGCATATTAAAGCGAAGGTCGCCGCAATCCCAAAGCAAGCCGGCCAAAAGCCCGTACAGCAGCGCGGCAGTCTCGTTTTCAACGATTGCACAGCATACGACAGCCGGAATCAGTAAAAACGCAGATGCGCCAAACGGGCGTGGGAAAAGTTCGCCGGCAGTTTGCAACAACGCCGTCAGGATAATCAGTCCGGCGGCAACAGTAATATGTTTCAGGCGGGTGTAGTCGCGCTTTTGCTTCATTGTTGTTCACCTGAGAAGCGTTTGTTGCGTGTCATTCGTTCATGCCGTCAAACGCAGTGATGACAAGCACATCACGCACTTGCGAGATAATTGTCCCGGGCGCAATGACCGCATAAGTGGAAATGTTCACCGGGTCATTGGCAATTTCCGTTACTGTGCCGATGATAAGCCCACGCGGGAACATCCCGGTTACACCGGAAGTACAAATGGTGCTGTTCGCCGCTAGCGTACTGTTCGCTGTTAATCCGGGAGCTTTGCACAAGCCTTCTGCGGCAAGCTCATTGTCTGTAGTGGTAAAAAGCGCCTCGGAGGAATTGAGCGCATACGCGCCAACGTTCAATTCCGGGTTGAGCAATGTAATAACCGTGCTGCTGTTTGCGGTACATGCGGACACCTTACCAACAAGGTTTTGTCCATAGACTACTGGGCAGCCAACCTTTATTCCTTGTGCTGTACCGCGGTTTAGCGTGAACACGCCATATCCACCGTCCGGCGCGCGCCCAACCACGGCCGCCGGAACAGGTTGGTAGTCTTCATGCTGCTTCTTCAGCTCGTAGAATGCCTCATAGAGGTCGATTTTTTCCTTTGCCTGAGCGTAGCCAACCAAATCCTCCTTGAGTTTTGCGTTCTCCTCCGCAAGCTTTGCGTTTTCCTCGGCAAGCACCGCTGACGACCGGAAGCTCAATGCAAACGCATCCAGTTTTTTTGCTACTGTTGAGGCCAAGCTCTGGAGAGGAGAAAAAGCTGCAGAAATCACAGTGTTCGCCGGCGTTGCACCGGAAGGCATAAAACCCGCCAGCATACTACCAAGCGCCAGCAGGACAACAACCATCGCCAGCACCCTAAATGCCGCACTCTTAAGGAATGCTTTCATCCGCCCACCGCCTTATGTCGTTAAATTCAGAGCGGCAAAGCAAAGCCGCCTTGCCGTCCCCGTAAAATTCAAATCAATAGGAATCTCTGTGCAAAAGCTTGTTCAATTGGTCATTCTCAAGGCAGATTCCCGTGCCGTCAACCACGCAGTCAAGCGGGTTTTCCGCGATGTGTACGGGGATTTTTGTTTCAATGCTGATCAGCCTGTCCAGCCCGCGCAGCAACGCGCCGCCGCCTGTGAGCATAATACCATGATCGATGATGTCAGCCGCAAGCTCGGGAGGGGTTTTTTCCAGCGTTGCGCGGACGGCGTCAAGCACCTGACCCACGATGTCCGCCAGCGCCTCGCGGATTTCCTCGCTGGAAACCTCAGCGTTCTTTGGCAGACCATCCATCAGGTTGCGCCCCTTGATGTTCATAGAGCCTTCGCCCTCATACGGATACGCGGAGCCGATTGTAATTTTAATGTCCTCTGCCGTGCGCTCACCAATAAGGAGGTTATATTTCTTTTTGATGTATGTGATAATCGCCTCATCAAAGCTGTCGCCGGCCACGCGCGCCGAGCAGGAGGTAACCACATCGCCCAAGGAAATGACGGCAACCTCGCTCGTGCCGCCGCCAATATCCACAACCATGGAGCCTGTCGCTTCGCTGACCGGAAGACCCGCGCCAATTGCCGCCGCCATTGGCTCTTCAATCAGACTTACGAATTTTGCGCCCGCACTCTTCGCCGCGTCATAGACGGCGCGCATTTCAACGCCCGTAACGCCGGACGGAATACAAATCATTACGCGCGCCCGCGAGAGCGGCGAATGGCTGACCGCACGCTTGATAAACGCCTTGAGCATGTCCGCCGTAATATCAAAGTCAGCAATAACGCCGTCCTTAAGCGGCCGGACAGCCTTGATCGAGCCGGGCGTACGCCCGATCATCTCTTTTGCCTGCGCGCCAACGGCAACAACACGCATTAGGTTGCTCCGCTGATCAACCGCAACAACGGACGGCTCACGTATGATAATCCCCTTGCCCTTAACAAAAACAAGAGTGTTAGCTGTGCCTAAATCAATTCCAATATCTTGCATAAATAACATTTTTGCGGGTCCTTTCAGGTTGAGGTATCTTCCGGTTATTATGGTCGGCTTTGCCGATATACATACACGCTGTATTATACCATCTTATAATATATATTGCAAGCGCTTTATATGATGGATTCACCTCAATTCAAAAAATATTGTGCTGTACTGTAACAAAAGCACAAAAGTTTGAGCCAAAACAGGCTTGACAAGTGATGATAACAGGTGTATACTGACCATATCAATAGAGATCGTTGGCCTAATAACCTAAAGGTACTTTAGTTCATCCTCTTTACATCTTCACACACACGAAAGGAAAAGCAATGAAGCGCAAATTTCTCCGCACAGCAAAACGTGGCTTGAGCCTGCTGATGAGCAGTCTCATGGTGCTCTCCGCCGTCGTGGTTGCACTGCCGCTGCTGTCGACAATCTTTTCAATCCGTGCCGAAGCGGCGGCTTCCGGCGCATCCTATTCCAACTTGGCCGGCGCCGTCGCTCAGGCGACTTGGTCTGTCACCAGCAAATCACAGCCGGTCGTGATAGACAAAGTGCAGCGCTCCAGTTGGACCGCCTATGCCAGCCAAACCAAACAGGCAAGTGTTAATATTACCGGTAACAATGCCGCTTGGGATGCCGCCGAGTATTTTTACACCGCCTTTGCCGCCTTGCCGCAAACCAATATCGGCACTTGGGCGCAAGGCAATTGGGGCCCCCTCCCGGTACACCATGGTGGGCACCAACCGCTATACCCCCGGCGTAAACTACACGTCGGTTACCCGCGCCAAAACCTTGGGGGCGGCCAACGGCAACTTGTTGGCGGCGTTTTCCGGTTATCCGGATTATTTCTCCCATTCATACGCCTTTCTTACGTCCGAACAAACGAACGAATCGCTGGTATCCAGCCTGCCCATTATGAATACTCCGCTCTACATGTTCTGGCGCAAAAATTACGGTTCTAATCCGTCCAGAGACAACTGGTTATATGGTATTGTAGCCACCACCAGCACGGTGACTGTGAGCCGTAATCAAAAAGATGCGATTGTTTACTATAACACCGTGGACGACATTCCCAATACAGTGGCCACCAGCCGTACCATGACGTTTACGCATAACGTAACCGATGGCGAACGCTGGGAGGAAAGCAGCACATATGGCGATTCCATGATGTACAATAGACTGACCGGCCAGACCAAAAACGACTCTTCGGCCACCGCAAATGTGAGCGCCGACGTGACCGCCCTGAAAAACTACCGCGCGGCGACGATGTACCAAAACGGCAGCGCCTGGACAAAATACACCCAGGCCGTTTTGAACACGAAGGCACTGAGCGAATTGGTCGCCTTGGATGCCGCGATTGTGAGCAGTCAAGCCGCCGTGACCGCCCGCACGAACGTCAACGATCAGGCCGTGCTCAGCCACTTTGGCCTGCCCACCCCGACGGAAATCACCACCCTGCGCGCCAATATTGTGACGGCTATCAATATCATCCGCGCCAATGTGGAATATTTCCATAACGCAAGCACAGGCAAGCTGAATCAGGCACCCGGCAATTTGTTCACCCCGGCACTGACTACCCCGGCCTCGAAAGCCGCTTTCCAAAGCACTGTGCAAGCTATTTTGAACCCCGTCAATTTCAGCGCCTATGCGTCGCTGGACACGGACGGCAGCGGCGCCGTCACCGCCACCGACTTCCTACTGCTATGGAACACAGCGAAATCGAACTACTACGACGTGCTGGCGGCCCTGAGCGCCGCCGACAGGAACATTCTGAAAAACAGCTATTACCCAGCCTTGGATATCACCTTTGCAGACGTGAAAACTTGGCTGGACAACCTGAACTTCGCCTACTCCTTGGCCGCCCTGACGGAGGAAAGCGTCAACATAGACGCCCTGATTGCGGGCACAGACCTGGCCGACGTCCACAAGGGCGCCGAGGTCGTCACCGATGGCGACAGTCCCTGGCCCGCCACCGAAGCCGATGAGCGCGCGGACGTACCTTACTCCAACGCTCGCCTGCTGGTGAACCTGAGCGAAGCGGTTCGTCTCAAGCTTTTGCTGGATGGTTTTGGCGCCGATGCGGCTGACTACTATGCCGACGCCGACAAGTTTTACGCCCTCTATACGGCCCTGGATCGTGAAAAGCTTTACCGCGACGTGGAAGAACCCGCGTGGTACGCCCTGCGCAATTGGTTCACCGCCCCGGGTGCTCACCCCCGCCACCACGGACGAAGCCGCCCTGTGGGCACACTTTAACACAGCCAAAGCAAAATACCAAAACGAATACATCCCCGCCAGCCAAGCCAAACCCGCCGGTTGGACGGACGCCCTTTGGGATGAAATTTGGTACCTGAACAACGGCTCCGCAGATAAAATTTCCTTCGCCAAGGCGCTGATTGAACCCCAGGTAATTGACGCCGCCGGTGTCTTGTGCTCGCAAGCCGCTTGGCGGCTTATACCCGTGACACCATGGCCGTGTATGCCGAATATGACGAGCACAATCTGCTGGAAAAGGTGCCGGGTACCGGCAACGAACTGAAAGTGTCGTTGGAAAACGTAACCCGCCTGAAAGAAATTCTGGCTGACCTGATTTCTCACCGCAGCCTGTATGACGGCTTTGCCAACGCCGCTGAAGCCGCCAAATATCTGGACGCCTATGACTACTTCCAAGGCCCGGCGGATTTGGCCGTGTACAGCGGCGCCCGCACCGTGTCCAAGGATTACCTCTGGCTTATCGGCGCCGTGCTGAACGTAGTTACCACCTTTGACGACAACCCCGCCGCCTATTGGCCCCGCACCCAACTCGATACCCCCGTAGGCAGCGGCGACTACACCACCCGCCCCGCCAACGGCCTGACCGACCCCGACTTGGCCCGCAAAGACGGCGAGGACTATACCGTCACCGAGGCTAAGCTGAACCAAATCACCTCCAAGCTGGATCATTATCTGGCCAATGGCGACATCACAAAGCCTCTCTCCGCGCTGGATTTGGGTCTCGACCTCTCCAGCTTTGGCGTTGATTTGGCCCAACCGCAAAATATCCAAACCTTGCTGAACGGCATCCTGAACAGCAAGCTTTATAGCAATGACCTCATCAACACTCTCATCCAGTTCCTGTATCCCATGGTGCTGCCGCAGTTTGAGAACGCATTCGGCGGTCTGGCCAATCCTTCCACATTGGGCGCAAACACGGGCCTGACGCTGACGCTCTACACCCTGCACGACATTCTGGCCAACACGGGCAGCGCCAGCCTGACGGATAACACCATCCAGGACCTGCGCATCTACCCCGACCTGCTGGCAAACAGCATTGACTCGAAATTTGCCGCCGCCAAGACTGCGCTGGCAAACACATTCTTTGCAGGCCTGAGCACCACAACCTCCATCAAAACCTCGGGCGTTACGGGCTTCCAGTATGGTTCTAGCTACCGCGCCCAATATGGCTACACCGAGGGTGCTTGGAGCGCTTGGAATTCCCCGGCCATCTTTGCCCCGACTCTGGACGCCAACGGCAAGGTGGTCTATGACGAAAATGGCGTACCGACAGGAAAACTGACGTTGGACTGGGGACTGGATAACCCGGCCCTGAGTGCCACGGAAAGACGTGCCCTCTTCTTGGAGGCGGCTGCGTCGGCACTCTCCGGCATCTTCCCCCTCCTGCGCACGATATTCGCGGGTGTGGATTACTACGGCTTCCACGACAGGATTGGTGAACTCCATGGTTCCGCTGCGGTCGGTTCCTACACGGCGCCGCTGGATTTGGGTCCCAATGGCAGCAACCAAGGCGGTATCTATCTGGAACTGAATATCCCCGCCACCAACGCTTATCAATCCCTCCTGACGCCCATCTTTGAGGTACTCGCCGGGGAGGATCCTGCCCTCAACAATACCATTCCCGCCAAAACCGTCCTGCAGAACAGTACCGCTTACAGCAAGTCCACGGCCAAAGTGACCAAGAACTACGCCGGTTCCGGCGACGGCAGCGGCACCTACCAAGCCAATCTGGGAGGCCTCTTTGGCATCATGGACGCGGTGCGCGTGAACCAGAACAATTCTGGCTTCTTCAAGACCTCCTCCGGTCGCTCGGCCTATGCCTACAACGCGGGGAACATCCTTGCAGGCTCCAAGAACTTGGTCAACAGCATCTTCAATCCCATTCTCGGCTTTGTGGATAAACTGGGCGCCGCGCCCGTGTCCTCTTTGCTAGAGCTGCTGCCCAACTTGGGTTACGCGTTCAACTTTGGCAAGATTGACGAGCTGTTGACACAGGACCTAAACCTGAAAATCACCGTGGACGCAGACGGCTGGATTCGTCTGGGCATACTCCACATTTCCCTCTACGGCGGCGTCATTCAAATTGACCCCGACCTGCCGGATGGCAGCCTGAAAACCGGTTTGAACTTTGACGTGGACACCATCAGCCTTGCTGATGCGTTGTCTCCCACACACGAAAAAGTCCGCGAGGCCAAGATGACTGACGAGATTATCATTCCGCCCATGAACTTGGGTGAAATCATTCAGGGCGCGATTCCCCCGGGTATGTTTAGCGACCTGAGCGGCCTGATTGGCTTCATCAGCCCCGACCTGGCCGCCAAGCTGCCCACCATAGACGTCACCCGCCTGGGGACCTATGGCGAAATCAAACTCCTGAACACCCCGGCGCTGGCCAAGGATCCCGACGGCAAACGCCACTACGTCGCCGCCGACAAGGCTGACGTCCTCTATGCCCTCCTGCGCTGGATTGCCAACCCCGCCGCACTGGAAGCTTTGGGCGTTTCTGGTCTGGGCAACTTCGACACGGCGCAGGCAATCGCGGCTCTCACCGAGCTGTTCGTGCCTTATAACCAGCCCGCCGGCTACGCCGAAAACACCATTGGCTATACGGTCGGCGACGTCAACCCGGCCCACAAATTCAAAGAGTTCACCGATGAATTTGGCAGCATTTTCACCTAGGCCAAGGGCAAAGAAGTTCTGGATTATCTGGCCCTTATCCTCTCCAACGGCGCGGTAGCCGACCTGCCGCAGCTGCTGAACGACCTGCTGGGCGACAACGTTTTCAACAACAAAACCTTTGATTTGGTGAAAGACCTCGTTGTTGGCTATGTAGGTGCGGACAGTCCCTTTGCGGATTATCTGGGCCTGCTGGAAGAAGCCATCCCCGGCCTGAATATCGGCCGGTATGCCACGTGGAACTTTGATGTGGCGGCCGACGACGATCCCAACTGGTTCTGGGCGGACGTCTCCGCCGACGGGCAAATTGCCGACCAAGATACATTCAAAAAGGCCATTGGCAAGTTCTTGGTTCCCGTGGCGCCCCTGTTGCGCGCCATCCTGCTGGATCAAGACGTGGCGGTGCTCGACATCGTGACGCTCCCCGGCTATAACGGCTATGAATACGGCTTCATCCCTCTGCTGGAGGGTCTGGGCTTCACCGACGGCCTGCTTTCTAAGGCGGCCATCAGCGTCCTGAATGACGAAGCTTTCGTCAACGCCCTGCTTGCCCCTCTTTTCAACTCCCTTGCCGGCATCGTCGCGGATCCCGTCACCGAGCTTCTCGCACGTTTGCCGCAAATCCTCTACTTCGTTACCTCTGGCACCGCGCTGAAAGACAGCGTCCAAAACTTGGTGAAAGCGCCCCTAGTTTGGGCGGACACCATTCGTCCGCTCTTCAGCGTCAGCCTATCCATTGACCAATACCTCTCCCTGAATGGGTTGCTGAGCATCGCCAAAGAAGCCTTGGCTGACACCGCCGTCGCGGGCATTGACGTCACATCGTTCCTGAGCGAAGACCTTATCCGCTCGTTCATCGCCGGAACTTTGACCGAAACCCCCTCCCTGTCCACTTTGGCCACCGTTCCGGGTGTGGCCGCTGAGAAGTACCCCGCTGTGGAGAGTGAACCGGTCACTACGTTCCTCTATCTTCTGGTGCAAATCGTCGCTCTGGCGCAGGAGAACCCCGACCTCCTCTCGGTCATCCCCGCAGATTTTGCGGGTCCCGTGGACGTGGCACTCAACATCCTGAAAGACACGCCGGAGTTGCTGCTCAAGGTGCTCCACGGCTTCATCTATCCCCGCATCGGCAATCCCAATGAGATTGACTACACCGATCTCAAGGCTGCGGCTGCCGCGGACGGCACCGGCATAAATAACGATGACACAGGCATTTACAGCGAATGGTACACCCACGCCCATGCCGAATATGTTTATGACCGCTCAGAAGACTTCATCAACAAGCTTTGGCAAATCCTCTTTGGAAAGCCCTTTGGCGCCGTTACGGTGACCGTTGACGCAATCACAGGAAAGCCCATTGAGAGCATCGAAAAGAACACCTTCCTCAGCGACCTGCTGGGCGAAGCCCTATTTACCCAAGCCAACTTCGATGCCATCGTGCAGCTGGCGCAGACGAATCTCCCAGCCCTGCTGACGGACACCAAGATTGGCGACCAGTCCCTGCTGGATTTCCTTGGCGAGAACGTTTATACCATCAACACCGCTGGGCAGACTGTGGCCATTGACTTTGCAGGCATCGTGGGTACATTCCTGGATTACGCCCCTGGCACGCTGAACGCCCAAGGCAAGGATAACTTCCGCGCGGCCCTGCTGGATCTTCTGGAGCCCGCTGTTCCTGTGCTTGATATCCTGCTGGCAGGTAGCAACCTCCAAATCCTCAAGCCCGCCAACGGCGACGAACCCGGTGTCTTCAAAGCGCTGGGGGCGGACGGCTACGCCAACGCCTTGGTACCTATCCTAGAAGCCTTTGTGGTTCCTCTGGATACTGCGCGCCTAAGCGAAATCGTTGCTCCTGCTGACTTTGCCCAACTGGGTGGTCGCGCCAAACTGGAAGCCATTTTAGACCCCATCCTCAACACGGTGCAAGCTGTTGCAGACGACCCAATCCAAAACCTGCTGACTTTACTGCCCACCTTGTTGGCTTTTGCCGAGAGTTCCCTGCTGGACCAATGCATCAGCAATCTGCTCCTGCCGGTGAACACCGTCATCAAAAACGTCAACGACCTCTACCCAAGCCTACAACCCCTGACTGTGGAGATTAACTTGGCCAAAATCATTGACAGCACCCTCACGGGCACGGGTCTGAACATTGATTACAGTACCCTCAAGCGTCTCATTTTTGGCACTGTGACAGAATATCCCTCCAAGGGCTTTGTCCAAAACGGCAAGGGCTACTTCGTCCAAGTGGATGACGACAACCGGGCAGATATGATCACCGTGGCGTTGCAACTGGTACTCATTACCGTGGCCTTTACCGAACAAAACAAACAACTGGTGCTTGAAGCACTCGCTGATTATGGTTTGAGAGGAGCGGCATACGAAATTGTCTGTCAGAATATCGACGATATATTCGTTTTACTGCAGACTGGCGACACTTCGCAACTCACTGGCAACTATGTCTTCGGCGCAAACATCGCCCTCAACGCGGTTTTCGTCTTGCTCTACGGCACAGATCAGGTCATTTGCGCAGTCTATGACACATGGGGCACGATCAATGCCGAAATTCGTGCTGCATACCAGTCCCTGCTGGAGGGTTCCCGTTACAATGCAGCGTTTGCTAAAAATGCCAACGCATTTGCCAACCGCTACTTCCAAACGATTCTCACGCCTGACGTGGGCCTAGCGCAGAACGGCTTCCTCAGCTTCTTCAAGAGTATCTTTGCGTGGATCAAGAAATTCTTCAGTTACATCTTCTAACGTGCGATTGATGCCTAAACAATGCCCCCAACGGTGACGCTGGGGGCTGTTTCTTTACAGTAAGGTTCGCCTCGCAAAGGCTGTTCTTTTCCATGAAAGAACGTTGATTGTGATGCAAGCAGAAAAGCCAAAAAAACAGGTCTTTCTACTATAACGCAAACGCCAAAATCAGTCTGCTTAATCATTATCAGTGTCCTCCCATGGTATTAAATTGCCGAACGCCACTTCTGTCCGTTTTATCAATGCGGGATAGAGATGGATAGCTGTTAAACAGCACTTTCTCCCACGAATAGCGAGTGGCGGCGATTTTATTGTCCAGCTTTTTCGCCTGCTCTTCGGTGATGCCGGGAGCGCCCACGCAAGTGCCGAACTTGCGCCAGTAAGCGTTGACTTCTTTCATGATCGCCTGTAGCTTTTTCGCGTTTTCCAGCTTCGTCGCCAGCTTTGCCGCATCCTGCGGCCCGGCTTTCGGTTTTTGGTTGTAAGTTGTAATAGGACATATCCATACACCTATCTTTCTTTTCCAGATTTGTTTTTCGCGGTCTTTTCCTGTGTGGTGAACTGACGCTCCGCATGATCTTTCACACCTTTCCGCTCCGTGGTCGTAGGGCGCGCCGTCGTGCCGGACACGTCGGGGTGGCGCAGAAGGTCAAACTTGTCGCCCTGCACAGGCCGCTCACCCCGGATAAACAAAAGGGCGTAACGGTTATCCAGCATCCGAACCTCGTCCGGGGTGAGTAACTCACGCCCGCTGTTTTGGTAGTTGGTGCTGTAACTGCCGTTTCGCCCTGTGGAACGCCCAAAGGTGTTGGTGTCGATGGTTTCCTTGCCGAGAAGCTTTGACACATACTCATGGGAGTTCAGTTCGTTGCCGCCGAGGTACAAAAAGGTGTCATGAGGTAGATTAAGCGGTACGCGGTGAAGCTACCACCGCTCTCCCCCCCAGAACCGTACGTACATGTCTCCGCGTATCTGGCTCGTCGTTTATCTTGTTGCTTGACGAGATAATCTGAAGCTCCCACGCCAAATTGCCGGTGAGGTCTTTCATCCGCTTGACCTGATGGAACGACGTGATGTCGTTCGTCTTTTTGCCGCACAACTCACACAGTCCCAGTTTGACGCGGTTTTTCAAGCTGTTGAACCTGTCGTATTTCTGATACTGCGGCAAGGAGGCTCACTTCGGCGGACATGGCGTCCAGTTTCCGTTTAAAGCCCTTGTTGCAGAACATAGCCTGTTTATTCCCGCTTTTCGTCTGGTACTCCACCGTAAAGTTGCCGCCTTGAAAGAACCTGTCCTTAATCCTGCGGACGTTCGTTTTATACTTGTTCGCAAAGGTCTTGAACATGCTGTACTTCATCACATTGGCGAACATCCCGATTTTGTAGGAATCCCATACTTGCATAACTGCGAAACGCAAGCATCGAAAATCCTGTGCGTTCCATCTCTTTTCGCACACGGGGTCGGGTATCCTGGCTCTGGCTATCAATGAGGCAGTTTAGCTTTTATCCTCATACACGGATTTTCATTCTTGGGTTCCGTGGCTCTTAAGAGCTTTCGGCTCACGTGAACCCTCGTCCCGTTTGAGACAGCGGTATGCTACACTCCCCGCCCGGTTTCTCTTTCGGATAAGCCGCAGAATGACAGGTTGCTTTTCATCTTTCATGAGTCTCCTTCTGCTCGTTATATTGATGAAGCAGCATGATACTTTTACCCGCCGCTTGCTAAAGGCGGTATTTCAATAAGCCCGCGCAGACATTTTTAGTTTGCTTATGGGCGCACGCAATTGCCGACAATCGACTCCCATTGCTTCTCAAAAAGTGCCTTCAACTTGCCGGACATAAGCAGTTGCAAATACAGCACTTGCTTGTGCTTTTTCAGATAATCAAGCCGCCGCTGTCCCCAAACGCCAATATAAACTTCCTCTCCAAGTCCATCATCAGGCAGCATGAGGTTTGGAATACGATAGCCGTTTTCGAGGCGGTACGTCCCGCCCATTTGCTCAAATAAGGATTTCATCAT
>JAIRYC010000066.1 GCA_031267965.1 Oscillospiraceae bacterium
TCCCTTGCGATCAATACACAAATGCCAACACGGAATCACAGCGCTTGAACCATCCCCGTTGTCCACCACGAGATTTTCCAGTCTGATATCAATAATAGGCGCATATGGAGAAAGCCATATCGAGTCAATCTTTGAGGCCGCGCCCTTTGTAGCAATAATTTTTCTGTTCGATAAAATAAGCCGAGGTGTTCCGATTGATTCCATGACGGTTATAATCTGCGCGTTGATTCTGGTGATTGGAATCGTCGGGCGGATTCTATTCAAATACCTTGTGTACCGTTATCAGAGCGCCACAGGCTATTCCGTGGTCGCGCGGGAGCGACTTGCGGTTGGGGACCGACTGCGTCGTGTGCCTATGGTTTTTTTAATAAGAACAGCCTTGGGGAAATCACGACTATATTAACTACGGATTTAAATTTTCTTGAAATGTACGCCATGCATATTCTCGATAAGGTAGCGAACGGTTTTATCAGTACATTTGTGATGAGTGTCTTTCTCCTTTTCTTTGAGTGGCGGATTGGAATCGTCTTTATTCTTGGGCTTTTCACGGCTATGTTTGTTTACCGGATCATGCAAAAACGGATGATCCAAGCTTCTTCGGTACAAAAACAGGCACAGGCGGATATGGTATCGGCCACACTTGAATATGTGCAGGGAATATCTGTCATCAAAGCATTCAAACTTGGCGGGGAGCGTTCAAAACGTGTTGAGGACGCTTTTGCTAAACACAGCGACGCTGCCTATCGCCGTGAAAGCCGCCGAAATCAGCGCGGCGGGACAGAGCATCTTCGCGTATGACAAGGGCAGCAAGGTGGCGCAGGCATACGCCGAATTTACGAAGGAGGTGCTCACGGATGGCGAAAGAGTTAAAGCTAAATCTGCCGTCAGCAGATAGCCTCTTTTCTACGCAGGAGGAACGCGACGACGCGAAGCTGGAACGGGTAATGGAGCTTCCGTTATCTGAAATCAGCGACTTTTTAGAACTTATTGCCATCTATCTTGATGAGATGGTGTGCGAGCGTGGTAACAATACGGAGAAGATTCCCCTGTCCTTTGACGATCTTTCCAGTCTGGAACAGGCAAAACAGATCCGCTGGCGCATTCGCTCCCGGAGTTCACATCAAATTTGCTCGCGCCCATTGCTATATCAATCTATTTATTTAGTATCGATTGGCGCATGGCTCTGGCGGCGCTTTCGGCGCTTCCCATTGGTTTTTTGGTGTATACACTGATGATGGCAGGACGCGGCACGATGTATGAAAAGTTTGTTGCCGCCAAAGGGTTGACAAAGCCACCTGACTTTGTTATAATAAATATAATATCCATTGCCGGAAAGCAATGTGTAATACATCCCTCTTTAGTTTTTTTTCGTGAATTCTATGCGGTGGTGGCGGAACTGGCATACGCGCACGTTTGAGGGGCGTGTCCGCAAGGGTACGGGTTCAAGTCCCGTCCACCGCACCATTAAGACACGTCGTTATTGATAGAACGGCGTTTCACGGAAAAGTCCAGTAATACCGGGCTTTTTTCGTTGTTTAGGGCGGATTCGCAGGTGGTTTGAAGGAGCATTTTTGCCCAACCACAGCACCGTCGATTTTCCCTGGTGCGTTTTGGCGTAGTGGTGCATTGTTTCGCCGCTGGTGCACATAAATGAGCGATTCCTATTTGGGCGACAAAAACGAAAAAGAGCCTGTGAAACAGCGGATTTCTCCCACTGCTCACAGGCTCTTTTCCTATCTGTCATTCTTTGCATACGGATATTTCCCCGCCGTCCTTGAAGGTGAATGTCAAGGTTCCATCGTCGGAAACGGTCACGAAGTCCACTGTGGCACACCAAAGTGCCTCGTCAAAGTCGGTGAGCAATCCGTCAGTTTGCCGCAGTTCCTCAAGAAAACGATGAATGCGCGTTTTGCGGGCAACGCGGTCTTTTTGCTCGTCTGTGATTGCCGCCAATCTGGTCAGCGCCACTTCGTACCGTGTAACCAAGCTTTCATACTTTTCGCGGTATTCTTCTTGGTCTTGGGCGGTGCGTGCGTTGTCCTCCACGCACTTGCGGATGAGTTCCATGAGCACATCCCGCTCCTCTGAAAGCTTCACGGCTTCTTTGTCCAGCGCATCGGTGTCGGCCAGCATTGGCAGGATGGTATCATATTCGGCGATGTACTTTTCTTTATCGCCGACCAGTTGATTAAAGGCTTTCACGAAGGCTGCCTTCATATCCTCTTCGGTTAAGTGGGGTGTGACGCAAGGCTGGCTGCCTCGCTTGCTATATTTATCGTTGCAACGCCAGACGGTTTTGCGGTATTTTGTGTTACTTCCCCAAACCTTGCTGCCAAAGAAGGCACCGCATTTGCCGCACACAATCTTGCTGGAAAATATACTGGCGCTGCTGAAGCGTTTGCCGCTTTGCCTGCGGCGCTTGATTTCGTTTTGCACAAGGTCAAAGGTTTCCGGCGCGATGATTGCCGGGTGAGAATTTTCTACGAAGTATTGCGGCACTTCGCCTTCGTTTACCTTTTTCTTTTTTGTGAGGAAGTCCACTGTGAAGCCCTTTTGAAGCAAGGCATTTCCGGAGAATTTTTCATTTTTCAAAACGCTCATGATCGTTGAAACACTCCACTTTTCTTTGCCTCCCGGCGTGGGGATGCCATTGTCGGTCAGGTGTTTCGCAATAAGCGCATAGGTCTTTCCCTCAAGAAACAGCCGATAAATCAAGCGGACGATTTTCGCTTCGGATTCCACAATCTTTGGCAAGCCGTCCTCGCCCTTTTCGTAGCCCAGAAATTGGGCATATGGCAGGCTGACCTTGCCGTCCGCCATGCGTTTGCGCTGCCCCCAGGTCACATTTTCCGAAATGGAACGACTTTCCTCTTGCGCCAGAGAGCTCATAATCGTAATGAGCAGTTCTCCTTTGGAATCCAGCGTTAGGATGTTTTCTTTCTCGAAGTACACTTCAACGCCTTTTTCTTTGAGTTGCCGTACGGTTGTCAGTGTGTCCACGGTATTGCGGGCGAATCGGCTGACGCTCTTGGTGATGATGAGGTCTATTTTGCCGTCAAGCGCATCCTGCACCATGCGGTTAAAACCATCTCGCTTCTTGGTAGAGGTGGCCGAGATACCCTCATCGGCGTATACGCCACGGTATTCCCAGTCATGGCGGCGTTGTATGAGGTCGCTGTAATAGCTGACCTGTGCCGATAAGCTGTGAAGCATCGCGTCTTTGCCGCTGGATACGCGGGCATACGCCGCGACGCGCTTTCGCTTGGCGGCAGCTTTTTTTGCGGGTTCAAGTTTCGTAATATTCCGCATCGAATCATCCTCCCTTCGACAGTCTATATATCACTCTAAAAGGGCTGAAAGTCAAGTGTTTTTAACCTGTAAACCGCCGATAATCGGGCGATATTTACGCCCAAGCATTGTATCAATTTTACGATACTCCCGCTCGGTGATCAGGCCCCGGCGGAGCATCGAACGCGCGATAGAAATAGCCGCGCCATAGTCCCGTTCACGGGCAAATTGTTCTGTTGTCATTGCGGCACCGCCTCTTTGCCGGGCTGGCCAAAGCGAGCAGAAATATAACAGGCGTGGGAGCAATATTTCCGGGCAGCCCAAGAGTAGCTGTCAAAGTCTGCGCCGCAGTGGGTGCAGATGACGCGGCAGATATTTTTGTGCCTCATTTGGTCGCGGTGGGTGTTCCACCATGCACGGCGGCATTTGTCGCAGCAAAATTTCTTGGGTTTGGTTTTGTTCAGATGCCGGAGTTTTTTACCGCAGTTTGGACATTGATCTTTGTTCTCTTTGTTCCCAGTATCTTTGGAAGCGTTGCTCTCTGACAGACCGGCGCGGCGGCAGTAGGATTTAACGGTATTCAGCGAAAGCCCGATTTCATCGGCAATTTGCGAATACGCAAGCCCGGCGGCGCGCTGGCGCAATATGGTTTGTTTCTGCTCACCTGTCATGATGGCACTCCTCCTTTGGGATAAAATCGCGGCGGCGGTGCTCTTCACACCGCCGCCGTAATCATCTCTTTGCGTTTTAGTTGCTCAGGTTTACCGCTTCTGCGTGTAGTCCAGCGAAATCCAGCCCGCGCCGGATTTGAGGCGGCCCCAGCGGGTAGCACCAGCACCGTCAGCTTCATCCACGATGGTGTATACGCCTTTGTCCTTGATGGCGCCGACCACGGCGGTGTCCGTGCCGGGGCCTTTGCGAATG
>JAIRYC010000075.1 GCA_031267965.1 Oscillospiraceae bacterium
GCCACCGTGGGATTGACGACATATTCGCCATCCACCAGACCAACGCACACACCTGCAATCGGACCGTCCCAGGGAATCTCGCTGATGGAGATGGCAATGGAAACGCCAATCATTGCGGCGGTGTCGGGCTGACAGTCTGGGTCAATGGACATAATCGTTGCAACAACACCCACGTCATTGCGCATATCCTTGGGGAACAGCGGACGAATCGGGCGGTCGATTACGCGGCTGGCGAGAGTCGCCTTTTCGCTGGCGCGGCCTTCGCGGCGCTGAAAGCTCCCGGGGATTTTGCCCACGGAATAAAGCTTTTCCTCAAAATCCACGCTGAGCGGGAAGAAATCAATGCCGTCGCGCGGCTTTGCGCTCATTGTTGCGGTGCAGAGGATATTGGTGCCGCCGTAACGCACCATGCAAGCCCCTCCGGCAAGCTGCGCCATTTTGCCGGTTTCCACAACAAACGGGCGTCCGCCGATTGTGGTTTCAAATTTACGGTACTCTTCGAACATGTTTGAACCTCGTTGTTTTATTTCACAGCCGGCACGGGGGTTAGCAATAAATCCAACGTCCGAGAGGGATGGGGTTCGGAGGTTCGATTTACCGCTAAATCCTGCACTGACAAAGTGAGCTTTTGTGTGCGGACAAACTTTTACAAATACAAGTATACCACGATTTGCGGGAAAAGACAAGTCCCATTGTGCTTTGGCGGTGATTTTATATTGACAAAGTGCGACAGAATAAGTATAATTTTGACATGGGTAAATTTTCTCGTTGTGGGGGTACGGAAAGTTATATGAAACAGCCGAAGGACGTGCGGGATAGCATTTATAAGAAACACCCGCTTATTGCTTGGAGTGTTACGGTGATTGCGGGTGTTGGTTTTGTTGTGGGTTTGGTGTCTGGTGTGATTGGGATAGTTGACCATATTAAAGATAATCCAAGCGTAACAACTAGCCATAGTGAACCGCCTACTACAACCATGCTAAATTTCACAAAAATCCCAACTATGATAACAAATGAAATGCCTAAAATCACAGCAACATGGGTAACGACTACTACAAAGCCTGTGACTACGACCACGAAGAAAAACACGCCCGCAACAACAAAGCCCACAATAACTGCTGTAAAGTCTGCGTCTACAACCGCCACTACAAAAGCAAAGCCTATCACCACAAAGCCTGTGACAAATGCTGCCAAGCCTGCGTCAACTCCAAATCCCACTCAAAAAATTGTGAGCACAACAAAAGCAACGATTACCACAACATCTTCCGCACCTGTAACAGACTACGGATATAGAATTAGTGGAAATAATGTTACAATCACAAAATATAAAGGCGAAGAAACTCAAGTTGTTGTTCCTAATAAGATTGAAGGTAAAGTGGTTACTGCAATTGGTGATAATGCTTTTGATGGATGCACAAAAATTAAGAGCATTAAATTGCCTAACACAATCACAACATTGGGCGCGTTTGCGTTTCGTTATTGCGTAGATTTAGAATCAATCAATATTCCTTTTGGTGTAAAGGCGATACCATATTTGGGATTCGCCTGTTGTTATGCACTCAAGAGCATTAACATACCAAGCTCAGTCACTACTATAGAGGAGTTGGCTTTCCTTGAGTGCATTAATCTTCAAACTATAGTTATACCTAGTAGTGTAAATGAATTGGTCGCATTTTGCTTTGCAGATTGCACAAATCTAAAAACGGCATATTTTGAAGGAAATGAACCAAAATATAACAGGATTGCTCTTCCGTTTGTAAATGCTGCCCCCAATTTCAAAATCTATTACCACAAAGGTAAAACTGGCTGGCCGGAGAACGTTGGTGACATCTGGAACGGCTACCCCACCGCCACTTGGTAACAACCCAAAATGAAAGGAAACGACACAAGGCTAACAACCGATAAAACAGTATTCTCAGCAAAGCCCAAAAGCCAAATTTTGCGCCGCGATTCCAGTCTGCGGGCAAGGGCTTTCAATTTCTGCTGAACCAGCCGTTTCGGTTTTGAGAATATCAAGTTTCCCGATAGCCCCTATAAAGCTAAGGTGTACCGCTATTTCCTGAACTCTCTTGCCCGAACTTTTGTCCGGCGCGTGAACCTCAATCCGCTCAACCAACTCATGGAGAATCGTTGGCGTCAATTCCGTGACATTGGTTTGCCTGCGGATTAGGCGCAAAAATTGCTCCATGTTGACGGACTGCTGTTCTTGTTCGTCTACCTGTTTGCTTAGATTCCTGACTTGCTCTTCCAGTTCCTTCTGCTCCTGCTCATACCCATGCGACAATTTGACAAAGCGTTCTTCGCTCAATTTGCCGAAAACCGAATCTTCATACAGCTTTTGGACGATGGTGTCCAACTCTGTAATCCGGTGTTGCATTTTGAGCAACTGTCGCCTGTCGGTAGTCGCCGCTTTTCGACTTTTATCCTGCTCGCCGCGCACGACATGCTTCACAAAAGCTTTTTCGTGTTGCAAAGCGAAAGCCCTGACTTGTTCAAGGTACTCCGAAACCATCTGTTTTAGCACCGTCGCCCGCATATAGTGAGAACCGTTGCACTGAACTTTTTTACTGCGAAAGCCCGGGCAGGTATAGTTGTCATGTTCGGGCTTTAGGGTGCTGCCGGAACAGAAGTACATCTTGCTTTTGCAGTCGGCACAGTATACTAAGCCAGAGAACAGTTCAACTCGTCCACTGCCGCTCCTGCGGCGTTTACCAGAACGGAGTTGTTGCACGCGGTCAAAGGTTTCTTGGTCGATTATCGCGGGATGGGCATTCTCAAACACCATCTGATCTTCCGGTGCATTCTGTACGACCTTCTGGAGTTCAAATTTGAATCGCTGGTTATCGCTATTCGTCCACTCATAGAGCTGGACTTTTGCTCTGTCGTTGGTATTACGATCCTGAATGTCAAGATACTTGCCGGAAACCTTATGCTGAATCGCGAATACGCCATTATATATGGTTGTATAGTTGGGGGTGGGTGGAGTGGGATTAAAATCCCCAATGTAGATATAACCTTGAAAACCAGAGATATATGAATATGGGTTAATATTTTCACGGTACTTAAAGTAATATCCCGGCAAGCCTGGCAGATCGTAACTAGATTCTGATATTGAAATCAAACTACCGCTAATCGCTTCAACTACGGCAACATGACCGTAGCCGTTGCCCCAACAAGCAATCGCACCTAATTTCGGCGTTGAGCCGCGCGCAAAGCCATCCGAAGTGTTCCATACCATGCGCTTGCGTTTCCGTTAAAACTAGGACGCCAACCTAAGAGTTCACGTGCTCTACCCCCAAGCATACCACATACAGTTACCACTTACCCCTGTATCAAAATTGGCATAATAAAAAGGATTGCCATATACAGTTTCATAAGTATAAAAATCAGGCGCGGTAGTACACGGGGCAACTGTTGCTCCAGCCTATGATTATTGATAGATGATTGTATGCGGATTCCATTAGTCTTGGGAGTAATGATGCTATCAATTTCCGAACGTTTATATGCTATCTTTTCCTGCAAGCTTCGGATTCGCTCACGGTAAAACTTTAATTTAGCATGAAGCGGATTATTCACACTGCGCTTTGGTTTGCTATGCGATTTAGGTTGCGACTGCATCCAATCCTGTAATCTATTACAGGTTGTTACACCAATTATGCCACAGGTTTTACCGCAGAGCTTGCAGTTTGTGCATGGAAAGTTGACATCCATTTTATACCTCATATTATATAATATAGCATCTAAGCTTATTTTAATCCGACAAATATTGACGGCGGGGTTTCAAATCTGCCGCCAATTTTCTTCCAAAGATGCAGACAATATGGGAAATTATTAACATATTCACTTTTGGGAGGATGAAATTGAACAACACATTCTTCATCGCACCAAAAAATATCTTTTATTTCGCACATTTCATCCCATGTGGGACAGCGTTTAGCGTGCGAAAAGCTTACATGCTCCCAACCGCCACCCCAGCTTGCTATTATATATGAAGTGCCTAGTTTTACTTTTGGATGTATATATGCGGCTCTAAATCCGTCATGGCCTGATTGCAATATATTCAACCGGTTATGATTCATTATTTCATTGATTGGTTTCATTGCAGCTCCTCCGGCAGGCAACGCGTTCCACGAAAGAACGTCTTAGGCCTTTTGTCCATGATTTCCCCCTTTATTTATAGTCCTCTCAAATCTCTTATTCACTACCCTATCGGTATTTTCCAGTCGACTGGAAAACATCGTTGCACCGGCCGTTGCTCACGGATTTGCGCAAGACAGGCGTCTCCAAACGCTTCACAGTATGCGCTCCATCTCCTCGCGGGTGCGCAAATGCTGTTCGCTCAAGCGAAGTATTTCAACGCGGCACGACTTCAGGCGGTTAATGTTGCTCATTTTGGAGCTCTCCTTATCACAGCGACCTTGCAAACACGCTTAATGCATTGCATTTCCCATCTATTTTTGTTATACTTTTTAAAGTAGACTTTTCCGCCTGAAGTAATGGGAGCATTGGAGCGTTCACGTGCCGGATATTTTCGCCGTCTTTCATGAATATCCCTTCCTCCGCCGCGCGTTGCTGGCAGGGGTGTGTCTTGCATTGTGCGCCGCCCTGCTTGGTGTAAACCTTGTGCTAAAGCGCTATAGTATGATTGGCGACGGACTTTCGCATACTGCGTTTGGTGCGCTGGCAATCGCGTCCGCTCTTAATATTGCGCCGTTGTGGTTCGCCATACCGGTAACCGTGCTGGCAGCAATATTGCTGCTGCGCTTTGGTAACAGCCGCAAGCTGTTGGGGGATTCTTCCGTTGCACTGCTTTCGGTCAGTGCGCTTGCCGCAGGTGTGCTGGTGCTCTCCCTCAAGGGCGCAAACACAGATATTAACAGCTACCTCTTTGGCAGCCTGCTGGCATTAACGCGTGAGGATACCATATTCTGCGCCGCACTGGCGGTCATTATCGTCACGCTTTATTTGCTGTTTTATCACCGCTTGTTTGCCGTGAGCTTTGATGAAACATTCGCCAAATCCGCCGGACTGCCTACAGGCTTGACCGCCGCCCTGCTTGCGGCGCTGACCGCCGCTGTGGTGGTGCTCGGTATGCGTCTCATGGGCGCGCTGCTGATTTCTGCGCTGATACTGTTTCCGCCGCTCTCGGCAATGCGCGCGTTTGGCAGTTACCGCTCGGTAACAATAGGCGCCGCGTCGTTTGCAATTTTGGCGTTTCTGGCAGGACTGGGCGCGTCTTGGGGGCTTGGCACACCCGTTGGCGCAAGCATCGTGATGAGTAATCTAGCATTGTTTTTCGTCTGTGTTATTGTGGATAAACTGCGTGGAATGAGGAGAACGAACCATGACCATCAATGAACTGCGCACTCAAATTGACGCTGCGGACGGTGAGCTTGCCGCGCTTTTTGTTCGGCGTATGGAGCTTGCGCATCAGATTGCCATCACTAAGCGCGGCGGCACGCCTATTCTGGACAGCGGCCGTGAAGCACAGGTGCGCACACAATTCCTTGCTAAAATCCCGGCAGAGCTTGGACAATATGCACATTTCCTACTGGATACTTTATTTTCCCTCAGCCGTAGCTACCAACGCAATCTGCTTCTGGCGGAAAAACCGCAAGGCGCAACCGTCGCCTGCCAAGGAACAGACGGCGCGTTTTCACACGCGGCATGCCTTGCGCTTTTTAACGAACCAAACATCCTGTTCTTCCGCAACTTTGCGGGCGTTTTCTCATCCGTTGAGCAAGGGCTGTGCCAGTATGGCATTCTCCCGGTGGAGAACAGCACAGCGGGAGCCGTTGAGCAGGTGCGCGAACTAATGGGACAGTACCGCTTCCGTGTTGTTCGCGCAATCAGTCTGCATGTACGTCACTGCCTTTTGGGGAAGCCTGGCACAAGGCCGGAGGATGTGCACGAGGTTCTTTCGCACGAGCAGGCGCTCGGGCAGTGCGGCGCATTTTTGCAGACTTTGCCTGGCATAACAAAAAACGCTTGCGCAAATACCGCCGTTGCAGCGCGAACAGTTGCTGAGAGCGAGCGGCGCGACTGGGCCGCGATTGCCTCGCCTGACTGCGCCAAAATCTACGGTCTGGACGTCATTGCGAAGGATATTCAAGACTCAAACGAAAACACCACACGGTTCCTTTGCATTGAGCGTGCAGATGATGGCTTTTCAATTCCAGAGGTCTACGAGGAAATTATGGTGCAGGAATAAAAGAGCGAGTGAGCAGAAAAACGGAGAAAGCCATGCACGAAATCAAATACGCTCTCATCGGCCGCAAGCTGGCGCACTCGTGCTCGCCGGAACTGCACAGCTTGCTTCACGGCTACGATTATAGGTTGCTTGAGCTTGAGCCGAAAGCGCTTGAGCCGTTTATCCGTGCCAAAAACTTCTGTGGACTGAATGTGACAATCCCCTACAAACGCGACGTTATGCCCCTGTGCGATAGCCTAAGCGACCGTGCCCGGCGTATTGGTGCGGTCAACACCATCGTCCACCGACCGGACGGCAGCCTGTTCGGCGATAACACGGACTATGCAGGCTTTATCTATTCCTGCACCCGCGCAGGGATTGCTTTTTTTGGCGAAAAGGTGCTTGTGCTCGGCGACGGCGGCGCATCACGCTCCGTTTGCTGCGCACTTGAGGATATGGGAACTGACGAAATCACCGTCATTTCCCGCAACGGTGAACATGGTTATAGCGACTTGCCTTCATATATACATTACACGCGCATTGTCAATACAACACCCGTAGGCATGTTCCCAAACGCAGGAGCTGAGCCGCTTATAAACCTGCGCGACTTTCCGAACTGCGGCGGCGTAGCGGACGTAATATACAACCCACTGCGCACACGCCTTGTGCAGGAGGCGCAAGCGCTGGGTATCCCGGCAACAGGTGGCTTGCCCATGTTGGCGGCACAGGCAAAATACGCCGGAGACCTCTTTACGGGTCAGCCGCTACTGGAAGAGGCGACGGAAAAGGCGCTGGCGGCCTTACTGCATACACGCGAAAACATTGCACTGATCGGTATGCCCGGCTGCGGCAAAAGCACCGTTGGCCAATTGCTTGCCGAGCAACTCGGGCTGCTTTTTGTTGATGTGGACACGGAGCTTGAACTCCGTACAGGGCGGCGTATCCCGGAGCTTTTCGCAAAGGACGGCGAGGCGAATTTCCGCGATTTGGAAAGCGAGACACTGGCGGATTTATGCGCCCATGGCGGTCAAGTGATTGCGGCAGGCGGTGGGGCGGTACTGCGTCCGGAAAACCGCATTGCCTTGCGCTGGAACAGCCGCGTGGTGTGGATTCAGCGCGATTTAAGCGCATTGGAAACCGAGGGCCGTCCACTCTCCCACGAGGCTGACGCGCTGGCACGTCTTTGGGCTGAGCGTGAACCACTCTATCGCACGGTGGCAGATTTATTTGTAAAAAACGACTCCGTAAGCCCTGCTGACTGCATGACAGCGCTTTTGCAAAAGCTAAATTTTGATTAACCGAAGGGATCAGTAGCGCTTATGGAGAGAAAAAAACACCCAATACGTTCCGTGCTTTTTATCCTTCTGCTGGGTATTTTTGCCTTCAGCGGATGGAAGCTTTATGAGGGCTGGGGCGAATATCGCAGGGCGGATCAGGAGAAGGCTCGTCTGGAACAATACGAACCGGCGAGTAAGAGCGGCGATTCTAAAAACAAAAATATTGTGGAGTTGATTGCCCGTTACCCTGACGTCGCTGGCTGGCTAAAGCTGGAGAACAGCACCGTCAGTTACCCTTTTGTGCAAACAGAAAACAACGAGGATTACTTGCACAAAACACTGGAGGGTAAAGTTTTGTCCGCTGGGACATTATTTATGGATTGCCGCAACAAAGCGGATTTCTCTGATTTCAGCAGCATAATATATGGTCATCACATGCAAAATGGCAGCATGTTTGGCACACTGAAAAATTTTGTGAACCAGCAAGTCTACTGGGATTCACACAAGCGCGGCTGGATTTATCTGCCGGAATACACACTGGAGTTGGAAATTTTTGCGGCGATTACCGTGCACGAGAGCGACGATACTATTTACAGCTTTTCGTATCCTAATAGTTCTAAAAAAGAAATTTTTTTGGCACATGTAAAGCAAAATGCTAACCGTTGGCGCGACATTGGCGCGAGTACAAACGACCGTTTTGTGTGTCTTTCCACCTGTGCCACAGCAACGAGCAAGTATAGGTATGTGTTGGTGGCAAGGGTTATCGCCCACGCGCCATCTCCCAGCAAATAACAGCGCCCGCCGCCGCCGCGTTAAGACTCTCCGCCCGCCCTGCCATAGGGATTGTCACGCGTTTTTGGCATGCCGCTATTGTCTGTGCGGTCAGCCCGTCGCCCTCGTTGCCAATGACTGCCAGTGCCGAGCCGGAAAACGCCTGTGTTACGGGCATCGCGTCCGCGCTCTGCACTGCCGCGAAGGTTGACACTCCGTACGCGGCGGCTTCGCTCAGCAATACAGAAAGGTCCTCTGTGTGCCAAAGCGGCAAACGGAGCTGTGCTCCCATGCCCGCCCGCAATGCTTTTTGGCTGTAAACGTCGCCGCAGCCACTGTGTATCACGCCGTTCAGACCAAAGGCCTCCGCTGTGCGCAAAAGTGTCCCCACATTGCCCGGATCGCGGACATTTTCCAGCGCAAGGAGCCTTGATTTTGCGCCCCACTCCGGCGGCGCTTCCGCCGGACGCTGACAAATACAAAACACGCCCTGCGGAGATTTTGTGTCCGCAAGCGCGTCAGCAACATGCTCCGCGATTACAAAAACTGTCTGTGCGCACTCAAGCGCCACACCCAATTGCGAGGTATATTTATCCATTGCGGCTTCTGTTACAAACAACTCGTTTATCGCAATGCCGTTTGTTGCCGCATCCGCGCAAAGCCTCGCGCCTTCCAAAAATAGGCAACCAGAAGCCTTCTGCTCCGCCACGCTGTTGCGCAGATGCACCGCCTTTTTTACGTGTATATTGGTACGGCTAGTGATGAACTGCAAAGGATTTCCAGACATGAAAGGCCTCCCTGCCGGGCAAAATATTGAACATAAAGGGGGCGGCGAAATTGCTCAAAAAACGGTGTGACCGGAAGAAAATAACAGTATTGCCGGTAGTGCTGCTACTCATTATGCTGTGTGCATTTTACGTAAAATCTGCCGCGCTTGGCGAGTCCGGGCAAGAGGTACGGCGCGTGCAGGAGCAGCTTTCAGTGCTTGGGTATTTTGGCGGCAAAAAAGACGGGTTGTTCTCGCCGGAGCTTGCAAACGCGGTGCGCTCATTCCAATCGGCTAAAGAACTGCCGAGCAGCGGCAAGGTAGATAGCCGCACACTAGGCCTACTCTTTGACGATTTACCGCCGGAGGATACAACACAAAAGCTCTTGGCAAAGTATATAGCCGCCAAAAGCGCGGGCAAACCCTATTGGGAGCAAATGGCCTGCGGGACGGAACTGCTTGATAAACTGCAAAAGCCCGAAAGTCCCAACACGCTGGCAGGATTGCTTATGCGTGAGTCCGGCGCGGCGCGTATGATTCTGCAAACGGTGCCAGACAGTACCGCTCGACAAGCCGCCACAGATTGCCTGAACGGCAAACGGTAAACGATTCAATACAGGGGCAGCAGTTTTGCCGCCCCCGCCAATAAAACAATTTATATTCTCGCAACGCCGCTCTTGCGCGCCGCCTTGGCAACAGCCGCCGCAACCGTTGGACCCACCCGCTCATCAAAGGCCTGCGGCAAGATAAATTCCGGGCTAAGCTCGCTCTCGCCAACAAGGCCCGCAAGGGCATACGCGGCGGCGATTTTCATTTCCTCGTTGATGTCGCTTGCGCGGACGTCCAACGCGCCGCGGAAAATACCCGGGAATGCCAGCACATTGTTGATTTGGTTAGGGAAGTCGCTGCGCCCTGTGCCCACAACAGCCGCACCGGCTTCCTTGGCAAGGTCCGGCATGATTTCCGGCGTGGGGTTGCTCATTGCCATAACAATTGCGCCGGGATTCATTGAACGCACCATATCCTGCGAAACAATGCCCGGAGCCGAAACGCCAATGAAAACGTCCGCACCGCTCAGCGCGTCCGCAATGGATCCGGAACGCCCGCTTTTGTTCGTGAATTCCGCCAACGCCCGCTTGGCGGGATTGTCGGCGTTTTCCTTTGTAACAATTCCGTGGCGGTCAATCAGTAAAAGCTCCTTGACCCCCACATTATGCAGCAGCTTTGCAATGGCGACGCCGGCGGAGCCTGCGCCGCAAATCGTAACAACGCTGTCCCTCAATTCTTTGCCGACTATTTTGAGCGCATTTGTCACTGCTGCAAGGCAAACGACAGCCGTCCCGTGCTGGTCGTCGTGGAAGATCGGGATATCGGTTTTTGCCTTGAGCTTGCGCTCAATCTCAAAACAGCGCGGCGCGGCGATATCCTCAAGGTTCACACCGCCAAACGAGCCTGCAAGTAGCGCAATGCAGTCCACAATTTCATCAACGTTTTTGCTGCGCACACACAGCGGGATTGCGTCCACGTCGCCAAAAGCCTTAAAGAGCACACATTTTCCTTCCATAACGGGCATACCCGCTTCGGGTCCGATGTCGCCAAGGCCAAGCACCGCCGTGCCGTCCGTGACGACTGCAACGGTGTTCCAGCGGCGTGTAAGCTCGTAGCTCAGATTAGGGTCACGCTGAATTTCAAGGCAAGGCTGTGCTACGCCAGGCGTGTATGCCAGCGAAAGCTCTTCTTTGGTGGAAACCGTCGCGCGCGGCGTGACCTCCAGCTTGCCCTTCCACTCATAGTGCAGGCGCAGTGATTCCTTTGAATAATCCATGAAACTTCTCCCATCTTTCATTGGTGATTTTCAGGGGAGAGTATACCACAAAGTGGGAGAATGTGCAAGTTGCAGTGCGGCGGCGGTTCACTTTATTTTACTTGCATCATACTTTGAATTTATCCCAGATAAAACTGCTAAACCACCATATAATACTGTTCTTTCAACGGATTTGATACGCCGTTACCCTGCGGCCACTTCACGACAAAAGAGCACATAAACCACACTGCTCAACCTGTTTAGCGCCGTGATGATATCCGCCCTGTCAATGCCGCCGGATGTGCACAGGAACGCGCGTGCCGCCGCCAATTCCGCACGGCGCACCTGGGTACGGATTGTGTTCAGCCGCAGTGCCGCAGCACCCATGCCCGGTTGCGGGATGGGGTGTTCAATGCCAAAATATTTTTGCGGATTGTGCGACATAATGTGATATTCATCCAACGAATGCTCTAGCAGTTCCGCTTGGGTAAATGCTTCTCCCTTGACCTCACTGCGCAAAATGGCACGGGCAAAAGCGAGTATTTCTCCTATTTCTCCGCAAAGCTCCTTGTGCGAAGACAGCGCACAGACCGTGCCCGCTTCTGCTAATTGCGCAAAAAGCGTGTCCATCTCACCCCTGAAAGCAATTACTGGGTGGTTCTTGGGCACAAGCTCATCTCCGCGCAAGTGGGTTAGATGTTCTGGCTTTGGCGTACCGGGCTTTGCGGTCGCCAACTCACCGGAGAAAATCAGCGCAATTCCCCGCGACGCAAGGTAATCCAGCGCGCTTGGACTGCAAACCGTACCCGGCGCAACAAAAAGCTCCCGTTGCCCGGCAGACAGACGCAAGGCACGCAAAGCTTCTTCGGTTAGGAGAGACATGGGCAGCACTCCTTTTCTTCATCTTTTTAAGTATATCATTTATTTGCACAGACTGTCAACTCAACATCTGATTGCGTAAAAAAGGACATCCGCACGGATGTCCTTTTTTGTACAAACAAGCGCTTAGGCCTTCATGCCCAGTTCAATCGCCTCAATGTTCTTTGGAATCAAGTGCGCCTTGCGTGCCGGCACAATTTTCTTAATGGTCTCCGTCATGGTTTCCACAGAGCAAAAACCGGCCGCCGCCAACAGCTTGCCCATTAATATGATGTTCGCCAGCCCCTTAAGCCCATGCTGCTCGGCAAGCGTGGTTGCGGGGACGTAGTGTACCGCAACGTTGTTGCACTCAACCTTTGCGGTAATGATAGAGCTTTCCACAACAATCACACCACCGGGCTTGACCGTTGGCACAAACTTCTCAAAGCTCGGCTGGTTCATCACAATCAGCGCGTCCGGTGCGGTAACCAGCGGGCAGCCGATCTGCGCGTCGCTTATGCACACGGAACAATTAGCTGTGCCGCCGCGCATTTCCGGTCCGTAGGAGGGCAGCCACGAAACCTCGCGCCCGTCCAGCAGACCCGCGTAGGCAATCACCTTGCCCATAAAAAGTATCCCCTGTCCGCCAAACCCGGCAAGGACGGTATTCACATCCCGGCGAACCGTCACCGGAAGATCGCGCTCTGCGTTTTCGCGGTCGGCAACATCGCTTCCGCGTTCAAAAACGTTGGTGTCTTTTACGCTCATTACGCGGCCCCTCCTTCGTTAGTCGTGTCTTTATATACACCCAGCGGATAGTAGGGCGTCATGTTATCGCGCAGCCAATCCAGCGATTCCACAGGCGACAGACCCCAGTTGGTCGGGCAGGTTGAGAGTACTTCAACAATGCTGAAGCCCAGCCCGGCTTTCTGAATCTCAAACGCTTTGCGGATTGCTTTGGCCGTCTTGCGGATATTCGGCACGTTATCAACCGACACACGCTCCGCATAGGCCGTGCCCGTGAGTGTGGAAAGCATTTCGCACACGCGGATTGGGTAGCCCGCGGTTTTAACGTCCCGCCCGTATGGCGAAGTCTGTGTAACCTGATTGGGCAGTGAGGTCGGCGCCATCTGACCGCCTGTCATGCCGTATATTGCGTTGTTAACAAAAATAACAGTGATATTCTCGCCACGGCTTGCGGCGTGGACTATTTCCGCTGTGCCGATTGCCGCCAGATCGCCGTCGCCCTGATAGGTAAACACTAGGTTTTGGGGGCACACGCGCTTAACTCCCGTGGCAACGGCCGGAGCACGCCCATGCGGAGCTTCAACCATATCGCAGTTAAAGTAATTATAAGCAAACACCGCGCAGCCCACAGGCGCAACGCCAACCGTTTTCGCCTGCATATCAAGCCCATCAACCGCCTCGGCGACAAGACGATGGATAATGCCATGCGTACAACCCGGGCAGTAGTGCAAAGGTACATCCGTGAGAGATTTTGGTTTTTGGAATACAATGGCCATTATTCGGCGCCTCCCGCAAGTTTTTCAATTTCGGCGAGTACTTCCGCAGGCGTTGGGATAATCCCGCCTGTGCGCCCGTAGAATTCAACCGGACGCTTGCACTGGACAGCAAGACGCACATCGTCAACCATTTGCCCCATGCTCATTTCCACGCAAAGGAAGGCTTTGGCCGATTTTGCCGCATCCTCAAACGCTTTTTTGGGGAATGGCCAAAGCGTAACCGGGCGGAGCAGCCCCGCCTTAATGCCCTTGGCGCGCGCGTCACGCACTGCCGCCTTAGCAACGCGCGCCGTTGCACCATATGCCGTGACGACGATTTCCGCATCCTCAAGCCCGTAAGTCTCGTGCCGTGAATGCTTTTCCTCAATTTCGGCGTAGCGTTCAAAGCGCGCCTTGACCAGTCTTTCCAGTTCCGCCGCCTCTATATAAAGCGAGTTTGCAATGTTTCTTACCTCTCCCGCATGACCGTTGGTCGCCCAAGGCTTTTCGGGCAAAGTGACGTTGCCTTCTTCGGGCAGAACGACAGGCTCCATCATCTGACCCAACATGCCGTCTGCAAGAATCATGGCGGGCATGCGGTATTCGTCCGCAAGGGCAAACGCGCTCGCAACGGTATCCACCATCTCCTGCACGGAGTTGGGCGCAAAAACCAGTATGTGCAAATCGCCGTGTCCCGGAGCTTTGGTCGCCTGCCAGTAATCCGCCTGACTGGGCTGAATGCCGCCCAAGCCCGGTCCTCCGCGTTGAATGTTGATAATCAGCGCTGGCAAATCTGAGCCGGCAATGTACGAAATCCCTTCGGTTTTAAGGCTGATTCCCGGTGAACTGGAGCTGGTCATGACGCGCGCGCCGGCTGCCGAAGCGCCAAGGACCATGTTGATTGCAGCAATCTCGCTCTCCGCCTGCAAAAAACAACCGCCAATTTTAGGAAGGCGCTTTGCCATGTAAGCGGCAAGCTCTGTCTGCGGTGTAATCGGGTATCCAAAAAAGTGGCGGCAACCGGCACGGACGGCCGCCTCGGCAAGGGCTTCATTGCCCTTCATCAATACACGTTGAGACATGTTTTCCTCCTATTTTTCCACCGTAATTGCACAGTCCGGGCAGATTAGCGCGCACATTGCGCAGCCAATACACGCCGCTGGGTCGATTACTTCGGCAGCGTGGTAGCCCTTTGCGTTAAGCTTTTCTTTTGCAAGCGCAACGATCTTTTTTGGGCATGCTGTTACGCACAGTTCACAGCCCTTGCAGACGTTTTCGTTAATGGTGACCTTGGGCATATGTATTTCCTCCTTTGAGTTGTGGATAGTTATAGTTTTTGCGGCATTTGCGGCGCTGCTTCCCACGGAAAGCGCACCAGCCGCCTGATAATTCGCACTGGCTCAGGAATATCCGCAAGCACGGGCGCAAGTTCTTCGGTGGTGTTCACAGCGGTAATCGGCAAGCCGGTCAGGCGCGAAACCTCACGGGTATACAGCAAGCTCTCCAGTACATCCTGCGCCGTGGTCACCGCGCCAAGGTTGCTGTTGCCGATGATGCCATTCGCGCGCAATCGGCAGGAACACTCTATTTCACGCAGAATCTCCGCAGATTGCACGGGCGTTTTTGTCATGGGGCGGAATGCATTGATTACGTACAGCATGGTGTAGCCGGACTGTGTGAGATTCTCATGGAAGCGCCCGAGCACTGCCGCGCCCGCGTCGTCACCGCCCGCGTCGAAGATTGTCAGGTCAGTAGACGAGTCAAAAGCACTCATTACCTCCGCACGGATTGCAGGTGCGTCAGAGGTTGTCCCCAGCATTTGCGGCGCAATCACCCGCACGCCAAGCCGTTCCAGCTCTTTTGCGCTGTCGCCGGAGCGAAAGTATGGGTTAACTATATCCAAATCCACCAGAGTAACGGATTTGCCTGCGCGCGCCGCCTCAATCACAAGGTTGAGCGAAACCGTCGTTTTGCCGCTGCCGTAGTGCCCAATAATAACAATGTGCTCCCTCATGCTTCGCCCTCCTTTTTGCAAATTTGGCATATCTGCGAAAAAAATATAGATTTATAGTATTATGCCACAAAGCGCTGTAAATGTCAAATTTTTATCTTCGGCACAAAATCGGTTTATAAATACGGCATTATTTAGAAAACAATAGCTTGTAAAAAAAATTGCCGCCCATCAATTTTTATATAATTGATTTGCAGGAATTGACATTTTACGCGCCGTTTGGTATACTTATTGCTGTTAAAATATGCGCGGGAGGAATCGGCATTTTGTTTGAACACATTACAGAAAATTACCGCCGCCTGCGTGAAGAAATCGCGGCGGTCTGCGCAGCGTCCGGGCGCGCGCCCGGCGAAGTCCGGCTCATGGCGGTAACCAAAACCGTGCCGCCGGAAGCCGTCAATCACGCAATCGCGTTGGGCATTGACTTAATTGGCGAAAACCGCGTACAGGAGCTGAGTGAAAAACGTCCCCGGCTCAACTTGGATGGCGTTGAAGTGCATCTTATCGGCCACCTGCAAACCAACAAAGTCCGCGCAGTTGTGCCCGGCGTGGATTGCATTCAGTCTGTGGACAGCATGCATCTTGCCCGCGAAATCAGCGCAAAAGCGGAAAAATCGGGCATAATACAGCCTGTGCTGGCAGAAGTTAACATTGGTGAAGAGGAACGCAAGTTCGGTTTTACGCTGCAAAGCGTTGCTTCCGCACTGGAGGAGTTTGCGTCTTTGCCCGGTTTGCGGGTTGACGGTTTAATGACAGTCGCGCCGTTCACGCGGAATGCGGGTAAAAATTGCGCGAATTTTATCTTGTTGCACAAAATTTTCCTTGACATTAACGCCAAAAAGTTGGATAATATCTATATGCGCACACTTTCAATGGGGATGAGTTCGGATTTCCGCGAGGCAATCATTGCAGGTTCAACACTTGTGCGCGTTGGCTCCGCACTGTTTGGTCAGCGCGTTGTACGTTAGCTTTAATTACTGCGAGGAGGGCAGGCAAATGAGCGAATATTTTCCCGACGACGAGGAATTTACTTTCCCTGAAGACGAACGCGTACAGCCGGAACGGCCGCAATCCGGAACGGCGTATGCGGTAAAAGAGCAAGGGGTATTTGGCAGATTCGTCGGTTCTGTGATCGATTTTTTCAGGAACCCCGATGTTCGAGATGAACTGCCAGAACCGGAAGACGGCAGGAATGATGACGACTCCGACGATATCCCTCTTAAAACAGAGCTTATACACACTGCACAGCCAAAGCCGGCGACCGTATTAAAACGTCCCGCAGCAGACATTGATACGGAGTCAATTTGGTCAGACACAAGCAGGGTTATCAAACCGATTGAACCGAGAGGAGTTACCGATATGCCGAATATAAGCAGCACAAGCCAACTGTATGGCAAGCCGATTTTTGCTCAGCGTTCCCTCCGCGAGGTCAAGCCCGAGGAGCTTTGGGAAATTGTGGAGAAAATGCGTGAAAACACGGTTGTCATGCTCAACCTTGAGGCTTGCACTGAGGCGGACGTTGATAAAATCATTACCTTCCTGAGTGGCGCCGCATGCTTCCAACAAGGCGAGGTTCGTCCAAACGGCAGCCGTAGTTATGTGCTGACGCCACCCAACGCCGAGGTTGACTCCGACCAGGAAACGCCGCGCAGTAACTTTTTGCCTTAATGGTTACGTCCACGCGCACAGTCTTCATGTGAGCAACAATGTACCTTGGGCGCGTCATGACACGCCCCTGCCAATAATATCATTTACTCAGGGAGGACCACGCCGATGCTTGAACCACGCGATATCCGCACACACCGTTTCGCTCAGGTGCGGCAAGGCTATAAGCCCGAAGAAGTCGACGCATTCCTCAGCCAAGCGGCGGAGGCATATGAACAAACACGCCAGGAATTGGAGCAGCTGCGCGCGCTTGCGGAACAAACTGCGGAGAGCCTGAAGCAATGTATTGCCGAGCGGGATTCAATCAGCCGCGTTCTTGCCAAAGCGGAGGTTATGGCTGACAACATACGCAAGGATGCGAACGACGAGGCACGAAGCCTGATCTCCACTGCTGACCGCGAAGCAAAGGATACGCTGCGCGAAGCACGCCAGAAGGCGGATGAAACGATCCGCGAGGCAACACTTACCGCGCAGGATCGCCTGAAAAAAGCTGCCGAAACTGCTGATAAGGTAGAAGTGACTGCCCGTGAACGCGCCGAAAATGTTGAGCGCGCGGCGGAACAAAAAGCTTATGCCGCCCTGCACAGCCTTGAGGATCAGCGCGCCGCAATCCGCAGGGAGGCAGACGAACTGGCAGCGCTCAGCGCACGCTTTAAGCTTGAGATGGTAAACGCATATGAGCATCAGTTGAGGGTTTTGCGCCAGTTGCCGGACAACATCGCGCTAACGCCGGAGCCAAGCACCGAACCGATTCCATCCGCCAAGGAAAACGACTCGCGTGCCGCCCAATACGAAGAGCAAACAGAACCGAAAGTGATTTCTGTTTGCGACACACCTGTTGTTACACCGATTGAAGAAGAGCCGATTCAACCCGCTCCAAGCTCCGGACGTTACTCCGGGTACTTTGCCGAATAGTTGATTATGAAACAGATTAACAAACATATTGCACTGCTGCCGCTCATAATGGCGGCAGTTGTTCTGCTTGACCAAGTGATTAAGGCGCTTATTGTGCGCAAGCTTCCACTGTGGGAATCGACGCCGTCAGTGCTGGGTTTTCGTCTGCACTACACGCAAAACACGGGGGCTGCGTTCAGTTTTTTGCGTGAGCATCCGCAGGTTCTTGCAGTTTTTATCGGCGCGATTTTGCTTGGCTGCATCGTTTATCTTTTTATAGGCAAAGAGCGTCCATATTCCCAAAGCGTCTGCCTTGCGCTCATCTGTGCGGGCGGGCTTGGCAACTTGATTGATCGAATTGCCTACGGATATGTAGTGGATTACATCGAACCGACCTTCGTGAGCTTTGCAATATTTAATTTTGCCGATATGGTGTTGACTTGCTCGGTGGCAGTATGGGCGGTTTTGCTGTTCCGGCAGACGTTGCGGGAACGAAAATCCCCGGCCAAATAAGAAAGGGAAGCATTTTGGAGCCACAGTATTTCGCTGTCTCCGCGGAAGAAGCGGACACCCGACTGGACACCTTGCTGGCACAGCACTTCCCTGAACTGACGCGGTCCCAGGCGCAGGGCTTGATTGAACGCGGTGCGGTCTTGTTGAATCAATCACCGGGCAAAAAAAAAGAGCGCCCACATGCCGGAGCGGAAATTTGTATTACACTGCCTGAACCGGAGCCATATGCGGCAGTCGCTCAGCAAATTGCGCTGGATATCCGCTATGAAGACGACGATCTGCTGGTCGTTAACAAGCCGCAAGGCATGGTGGTTCATCCGGCGGCAGGCAACCCGGACGGCACACTGGTCAACGCCCTGCTGGCCCATTGCGGCGATAGCCTTAGCGGGATAAACGGCGTGCTGCGCCCAGGCATTGTTCACCGGATTGACAAGGATACCGCAGGCTTGTTGCTGGTTGCCAAAAACAATTTTGCCCACCGCTCACTTGTCGGGCAATTGGCGGCGCATAGCTTGCAAAGGGAATACAGGGCAGTTTGCGTCGGAACCTTCCGTGAAGAAGCCGGTACGGTTGACGCGCCTATTGGCCGCAACCGCGCTGACCGTAAAAAACTCTGTGTGACAAAGGAAAACAGCCGTCAGGCGGTAACACATTACCGCGTTATCAGCACACTTTCTCCGTCCGGATCATCGAAATATTCATATCTCGCTTTGCGTTTGGAAACCGGGCGTACGCACCAAATCCGTGTGCACATGGCACATTTGGGGCATCCCGTTGCCGGCGACCCGCTCTACAGGACGGGGAAAATGCCCCGGGCGGAAGTGGCGCTCGAAGGTCAGTGCTTGTTTGCAGCGGTGATTGGGTTCCGTCACCCGCGCACAGGCGAGGAGCTTACACTGGAGGCGGAGTTACCGCCGTGGTTTACTTCATTCCTGCAAAACCTCAGCAAATGATTAGGAGTTTAGCATGGAGACGCTTCCTCAGCAGCATTTGGGCGCGGACGCCAAGACCGCGTCCGGCAATACGAAATCAACATGGCTCTGTACCTCTGATGTAGACGGCACTTTGGTTACAGCCGTGGGCGCCATTATGCCAAAGCGCAACAAGACGGCAATCGCGCGCTTCCGCAGCTTGGGCGGTCAGTTTACCATTGCTTCCGGCAGGAGCGCGCCGTCTGTCGCCAAACTAATGGATCGTTTGAGGTTGACAGATATCCCCGCAATCGTCCTCAACGGCGCCGGTGTATTTGACTCTGCTTCCGGCAAAATGCTGCGCTATCACCCAATCCCAAAAGAAGGCACGGCGCTGGCATTTGCACTTTGCCGCAAGTTTCCAAGAGTACAGTTCCATGTGCACCGTCAGCATTCTACGCATTTTTGGAACCTACACACAACTAGTTTTTTCGCCTCATCCATAGACCGCCAGCCGAGACACTTCCACCGCTCATTGGCAGATTTTCCGCAGGACGGCTGGGGCAAGGGCATTTTTTATGGCTCCGCACGCAGCATAATTGAGTTGCGGGATTATTGCCGTTCGCTAACCAATGTGCCGTTGAGCTTTATGGAAACCTCAAGCATTTCGTTCGAGGTTCTTGCGCCGGGCGTACATAAAGGCAGTGCCTTGCTTGAGCTTGCGGAGCTTCTTGGCATTGACGCAGAACATACAGCGGCAATCGGTAATTATGACAACGACGCCGGGTTGCTGGCATGTGCTGCAGTGACTGCCGCACCATCAAACTCACCGGAAAGCTTTAAGGCATTGGCACAACACATTGTCAGCACCGATGCCAAAGGCGCCGTGGCGGATTTTTTGGCTATATTAGAAGATAAGCTTGTGCAGAAGTAGAAAAGGCAAGCTGTACCATGATATAATGCAAACTCAAGTATGAGGCTTAGCAATGCCTGAGTTCGCATTTTTATACCCAATACCGTTCCAAATCCGGATTTTCAGCAAGCCGCGAGTATTCAATCCACGCGGCAACGTCTTCACAGTTTCACAAATCGCCGGTACCATCCATGCTGTCGTTTGATGCAAGGAATCCCTTACGGTGGGCGCGGATTTTGTCTATGTATTCTTCCACAGGGCGGAGAAGGCGCAGGGTATCCATCAAGCGTTACCTGACGAAGTTTGCAGAAAATAAAGGCTCGCGGCAAGGGTAAACTGCCCGCCATAATACAATATATAATTGAGGACAAACATGATGGGCCTGGGCTTTTGCTTAGCCGTGCTGAAGTAGATTTGCGAAAGCACCAGGTCCGACAAGAAGAACAGAATCATACCGGCGCCAAAGACTGCCGGCGTTGCCCGCAGAGATAGCCCGCAAATGTTGATCATGCGGTTTGAGATTTCTGCACCGTCGCCTGCAAACGCTGGGAACGCGAACAGAATCGGCAAAACCGTAGTAGTGGCAAGTATGAATGAATAGACCAACAAAATGGGGCGGAACCTGCCATAATCAAGCTTCATTGGTTTTTCCAGCAGGAACATAAGCAACGCTATTGCCATACCCACGCACACGGCAATTAGCAGAGCAACAGGCTTGAACGAGAATGCGTACATGTTCCCCGATGTGAAAAACAGGTGCCCGACGAGAAAAAATGAAAAGCCGCAGAACATGTAAAAATGCTTGGAATTGTGGTGAATATCCTTCAGGTCAAGCCAAACATCACCCAAGAGTCCGCAAACCATTCCGGCGATTACACAAACGCTCAGGACAACCGCGTCCCCATTTGCCCCACCATTCCACAGACGCAGGATCGCGTAGAGCGAATAGAGTATAAAGAGCATGCTCAGTGAAGTTTTGAGCAGCAGCGCAGGGCGCATTTTTTCCTTAATACGTAGTGGGATATAAACACTAAGACCTACAATTGGAAGCAAAATTGCTGGAATAAGCGGGAACATAATGGATTCTCCTCTCAAATTTGGAATTTATTGAGTAAATTATAACAAATATGTGAACAAAATTCAAGCAAAATCTTGTTGTTGTTTATGGTAAATATAAAATATTATTCGCAATGGCATAAAATTATGCCTAGCTTTGGGCTGATGTTGACATATTGCTAAAATTCTACTATAATATACGGGTGATATTGGGGTGTCGCCAAGCGGTAAGGCAACGGGCTTTGACTCCGTCATGCGTAGGTTCGAATCCTGCCACCCCAGCCATTACCAGATCTTAGTATGGAGAAAAACTAAGATTTACCAAAAAAGCTTGCTGCGGCAGGCTTTTTTGCTTGTCCGGGACTTTTCGGACAAAGTGTATTTTACCTATGGACAAACTCGGATATAGAGCATTTTACCGCGCTGATATTGGGCTTTTATTTTAGGGTGTAACCGGGCAGACAAGCTACGGTTTCAACTTGATTTTTTTGCTTGTCTGCAATTTCTGATTTTGGGAGTAGCGGTTTCAATCAAAAATTTTAGCGTTTTAGGGTGCGTTTTCAATTTTGGACTCCTACTGACCGTAGGAATCCACTTCCGTTTTTAGATCAAAATCCTGGCTGTGATGCTGCCGTAGCGCCTCTTTGTTGCCGTCAATAAACCGCCCAAGTGTCCGGATTTCCGTTTCCGTGCAATCGTTGAAATGATCCAATATAAACAGTGTTTCGTCTGACAAATCACAGAATAGCTGCCAGAGATTAATGTCCAGAGCATCCGCGATACAGCGGTAAATATGGATACTGGGTTCACGCTGGTCTGTTTCAATCATGCTCAGATAATCGATTCCGCAGTGATCCCTGTCACGCGCCTGACGTAGATTTTTCGGCAGGCGGCGGGCAGTCGAATTATCACCAACGCGCACCGCATCAACACGGGCAAAATGCCTGATCTGACCAC
>JAIRYC010000041.1 GCA_031267965.1 Oscillospiraceae bacterium
GACTGGGGCAGGATAGGTCCCAAAAAGAAAATGTTCATCGCTGCTCTTAATCCCGATAAGCTCCTTCTTCTTCTCTTTTCACAAAAGTAATTGCTGTTGCCCCTGGCGGTCGAGTGCCACTGTGCCTTGATTCGTGCGCAAAACTGTGATATACTAATTAATATATAAATTTTTGTGACTTGGCAAAAACACAATTAAGCATAGAAAGGTAAAGCCCTATGACAGAAACAGAAAGCGAAGTTATAAGCTTAGTGCTTGAATATACCGAACAAAAATCGCTTTGGGAAAACGCAATGTTTTTCTGCCGATTTTAAAGAAAGCCCGGAAGAACTGAAGAAATACCCGTTCTTCCGGTCGTTTAACCCAAGGCAATATAAAGGATTGACAAAGGACGAGTTCAGAGCGCAATATGAGGATCTGTTCAAGAAATATACAACACCTAAAAAACGGGAATATGCCGGAAAGCCAACAAGCTTCGGATACCCCGCAAAATATCAGGGACTTGCACAAGAGAATATAACAGAACTTGTACTGATGAATAAAAACCGTTGCGAAGTCACTTGCCAGGTACCAACCGGATTTAAGCAAACAATTAAATTTATAGCGTTAAGGAAACAAGGCGTATGGCTTTTGGACAGCGTGAAATCGTATAGCGAAAGCGATGATAAATGGAGCAATTCTATTTTATAATTTTGTATGCGCAAAAATGTATTTTCGGCACTTATTAAAAACAACAGTCATATTATTGCGGCCAAACCAAATATTTTTTCCCTGCGTTGCCAAAACTATTGCGTTTTGTGCGTTATCGTGCTAAAATACACATATCCTACAAGGATATAGTCGATTGGGAGGACAATCAAATGAGCGGCAAGGGACTTTTTCCCATTGTGGAAAGCGGATATGACGTGCGGGAGGCAGACGCCTATATCGCATTCCTGTTAGCGGAATACAACAAAGCAATGGAACGCATTGCGCTTTTGGAGCAGAGCCAAACCCAAGATAAAGGTATGGACGATGCGGCAATGGAGCGTCAGGAGGCTCAGCTAGAAGAACTGAAGGAGCTTCGCACGCGCTTTCGGCAGTTCGATGAGCAGCTTGCTCAGGCAAGCGCGCGTGAGGAAGATCTGAAGGACAAGCTGTTTCGTGTGCGTCAGGAGAACGCGGCGCTGACCCACAAGGTGGAGGACATCACGACCTCAACCAATCCTACAGTTGAGCACACAGCAAAAATCATTGCCGAGATATTGGTTCAGGCACGCGACGGCGGCGAAAAAATCCTTGCCGAGTCAAACGCCGAAGCCGAAAGACTTGTTGCCGCGGCTCATGCCGAAGCCGAGAAAATCATCCAAGACGCTCGCGAACAGGCACATTCCGCCGAGTCGGACGCAATTGAGCGGGCCAAGCGCGCCAAAGAAGTCTTTGCCGAGTCACAGCGCAAACTTCAAGAAGCATACAGCTTTTTACAGAGCTTTCCGGAGGAGATTACCATTTAACGTGTTTCGCGGACAGAAAATTTGGCGCAGCTTTGCTGTGCAGATTAAATGTGATGCTAACGACAGGAGCATTTCTGTACAAGCGGGGGGCTGATTGTTAAGTCCTTTAAATAAATGTTAGTTCAAAGCTCCGCGCGTGCGTGGATGATCCTCCTATCAAAGAAAATGACCACGCGATAGAGGCCAACGCCCTGCACACGCTTCGTTCCGGACGATTGCCATCGTCCCTTACGAATTGCCTCACACTGCTGAGGTATTTTTTTGTTTTAGTTTGCTCAGAGGCCTTGATGCGACTGGCTTTGCACGGGTTATTATACCTAAGAACTCTATAATAGAGCGCTCAGGTATTACCTGTCGGTTCTCAACGCTTTCAGAAAAAACGGTATATCCCCCACTTGCACCCGCGCACAAAAAATGATATGCTACATGCAACAAAATGGCGCAGCGCGGAAAGGCGGGTCTGACAGATGAAGGAAATCCTCCTTGCCGCCGCCTCGCCGGATGTTATGGCCGCCCTGCGCCGTGTCCTCAGCGAGGTTGGCATAACCGAAGTTCGCCCGTGCCGCTCCGGTACAGACGCGCTTGGCGCATGCAGCCGTGTGCGCGATGGACTGTTAATCTGCCACAGGCTGCGTGATATACCGCCAATAACGCTGGCGCGTACTGTGCCCGGGCATATTGACGTATTGCTGCTGCTTCCAAGCAGTCAGCCCCCGCTGGAAGGCGTGAGCAATGTCCTGTGCATGAATCTGCCACTTGATAAACCTGATTTTTTGCGCACCGTCCAGGCGATTTTGGCAAACGGACAGCAGCGCCGGCAAGCGTTGCACAGGCGCGGCGCTGAAGACGAGGCGGTTATCTTGGAGGCAAAGCGCCGTTTGCTAGAACGCGAGAGTATGCCCGAATGGGCGGCGCACAGATGGCTGCAACAGCGGGCAATGCATAGTGGGCGGTCGTTGGTTGAGGTCGCAAAGGAAGTGCTTGCGGTGTGATTTTGCCGGCGTGGCACGGTACGTTAAAAGCTCCGTGAATGCATATTATTCATGAAAACGGTGGAAATTCACAGAGTCTCTCTGTTGTTGCTCGTTATAAACAGTCCCATCGCAATGAGGTTGCCATGTGCCATGTTGACGGCAAGCGATCGAAAGGCAAGGCTTGTTGACAAATCGGCGCAAAAGCGCTATAATCTGTATTGAGCAATCTTCCCTGCAAAAATTCCCTATTAAAAAATCTTTGCGGAACGTACCGCAAGGTCAGAAGGCAAAAATGATTATTGATACAAGCAAAAAACGCGGAATAATCCGCAAAATGTACAGCGTTGGACGCCTTTCGCTTGCCAAAGAGTACTGCAACGCGCTGAACATTGTTTCAGGCAACGTGTTGGAACTATACCTGCTTGAGGATGGCAAGATCTTGATTGTGCCTCAAAAGAAAACTGACTCCAAAACATAATGGCACATTAACTGCGCGCTTTCCATTTTAGTGTCAAATCAAGCTGGATGCGTTTTGTCGTCTCCAAAATGTTTTTTGTTTCTCTGTTCACAATTACGCACTTGCAATTTTGCGCAAACAAGATATAATAAAAGAAAAATGGAGCTGAATAAAATGACTGATAAAAAGCACCGTCCTCTTGCGAAACTTGTGAATTTAATTTTGGAAATGTCTGTGCCGGATACGGCAAGAGAATGGATAACGGCGAACACACTTACGGGTTGCCTATGGAAGAAATGATTAAGATGTTTCCAAATGGATGCAATGATTGGGGCATCTCATTGGACGCATTCATTGAAGAAGAAAAAATGAACGGTCGTTAATCACCGCCCACCTGCTTTTCCGAACATTCCCTGCTTGTAATCCGGGGCAATATAACCTGTAACAGATACCGCTCATTGCCGCAGCGATAGAGGCACGTTCCGCATTCCAGGTATTTGATCAACTCGAACTCGCTCAGTTCAAGCCGAAGCGTATCGGTGTAAGCCCTCGGTTCTACGTTGCCAGCATTAAATAGAAACTGGTGCGAGTGTGCTCTCGGATACCTTCGAGCAGCATATCGTAGGGTAGGGAAGAAGCGCCTTGCGGCAGGTTTTCTGCTCCCTCCCTCGGAACCGTACATACCCCTCTCGGAGTATACGGCTCCCATAGAAAATTTGATACATAAAAGTTTTCAGCCGTGAATTTGAGAATAACATTCCCCGCACACAATCAGCGTCTTACGGCGTTTTTCCTTCATAAACCTTTCCTAGGGGTAATCGCCCAAATCCTTTAACGCGCTGACAAAATGGACCTCATACAAATCCGCGTTTTCCTTTCCGCACAGTTCACATACATGAGCATTAAGCCGCTCTTGTATGGTTCTGCGTTTCGGGAATTTTCCTCTTTGCGGAAGTGTATCATCGCAAAGCCTGTTCTTACAGTCCGCGATTTTGGTTGGACGGACATACTTTACTCCTGCTTTGGACATATACGGCACCGCCCAAGTTTTACCCTGACGGTACTTACCCCACATTTTGGCTACGGATGTTTTATGCTTGTTTGCCAGCGTTTTCAGGCAACTATACTCCAGCAGACAACAGAAATAGTCCAGCGTATGGATAAATTTACGGCGAGGCGGTAATAATGGCAAACACCACGTATTTCCGCGATATAATATGATAGAATTTCACTTTCGGAGTAGTTGAGCAGATAGGGTCTGTGTGTCGGTTTTAATTCTCCTGCGGCAGTTTGCACCACCGCGCCCTTTGCAAACATAAACCGCTCCATTTTCTCTTTATGGGCGATCCCGAAGGACCCGCCCAAGCCTTCAGACGCATGAAAAAGCGAAAGATTAAAGCAAAATTAAAGAATTCCCATGTATATTGAAAATGATTTTTTATATGGTTGAAAGGGAAGCGTTTCGTATGAAGATTTTGTATGTGGAAGATGAAAAGCACATGGCGCTCGCCGTTGCACAGGTTTTGAAGAAAAATAATTACAGCGTTGACTTCGCGCACGATGGAGAAAGCGGACTTGATTTAGCTTTATCGGGATTGTACGATATAGTTGTTCTTGATATTATGCTTCCCAAGATGGACGGGATTGGCATTTTGAGGAATATTCGCGAAAAGGGCATTGAAATGCCGGTAATTTTGCTCACCGCCAAAGGAGAAACCGAGGACAAAGTAGCGGGGCTCGACAGCGGTGCGGACGACTATCTTGCAAAGCCTTTCCAAACGGATGAACTTTTGGCGCGGCTGCGCGCGCTCGGCCGCCGCAGAGGGCAATTGGCGCAGGGAAGCATTCTCAGCTATGCAGACATTGAACTCAATTATAATACGCTTGGTTTATACGGAAACGGCCAGGCGTTTCACCTTACCCTGAAGGAAAGTCATCTGCTTGAATTACTGATTCATAACCAAGGGCATGCGATCACGAATAATACGATTATCGAAAAGCTATGGGGATGGGAATCCGAAACCGAGGACAGCCATGTGCAAGTGCAAATTGCTTTTCTTCGCAAAAAACTAGGACTGCTGTCGCAGGCGGTAAAAATCAAAACAATATACGGAGTCGGATATATGTTGACGCAAAACGGGGAAGGTTAATCCAGTGTTTAAAAAATTGCGAAACCATATGCTGCTGTTCAATATGGCGGCCGTCTCCCTCGTCATATTGAGCGCTCTTTCTGTGATTTATTTTGTGACCTATGGCAATGTTGAGCGTGAAAATCAGCGTCGGCTGGAGGTAATGTCATCTGCGCCTTTTTCGTCAAACCGGCCTTTTCCCAGCAGAAATGGTGAACGATTCGCAAGTCCTGAACGATTCAGCCCTGACTACAGGGTGTCTTTTGTTCTGTTCATCAAAAATGGTTGGTTGGAAAACGTCAACAGCAATCTTGATTTTGGGGACGACGCTTATGAAGAGGCTTTCGAAAAAACAGATGGCAAGCCTAACGGAAAAGTAACGCTGGACGACAGAAGATGGGTGTTTTTGAGGACAGAGACGTCAATTTTAGATGGACGCGGAATGCCACTATACGGAACGGAAAGCCAGTATGAGCGGATTGTTTTTTTGGACGTTACTAATGAAACCGAAACACTGAACGGATTATTGGTAACCCTCTCATGCGTAGGGCTTGCCGTCCTTCTTGCGCTATTGTGGTTCAGCTATCACTTTGCAATTCGCGCCGTTCGCCCAATAGAGGAAAGCTATAACAAACAAAAGCAGTTCGTTGCGGACGCGTCCCATGAGTTGAAAACTCCCCTTGCAATCATCGGCGCAAATATTGACGCAATTGAAACAAGCGCCGGCGAATCTGTAGAAAGCCAAAAGGAGTGGTTTGGATATATTCACGCGGAATTGAAGCGCACCGGAAAATTAGTGGACGATTTATTATATCTGACGAAAACTGAAAACGTCTTCTATGAAAAGAACACACCCTTCAACCTCAGCTTTGCTTGTGAAAGCGCCTGCGCATCTATGGAAGCCATGTTATACGATGGGGAAATCCGCTTGGATACAAAAATAAAAGAAAACATTTTTGTCACAGCGGACGGCGAGAAGATTACCCAAGTGGTATATATACTGCTGGACAATGCTGGGAAGTATACGCCGCGCGGCGGATGCATAGAAGTCTCGCTTGGGATTGAACACGAATGGGCAATCATTCGCGTATCTAACACAGGAAATGGAATCGCCGCCAAAGATTTATCTAAAATATTTGATCGCTTCTATCGTCCCGACGCGTCCCGCTCACAGGATACCGGAGGTTTCGGTCTCGGTCTTTCCATCGCCAAAACCATTGTAGAACGTTCCGGCGGGGAAATCAGCGTCGAGAGCGGCGGCGGAACTACGACGTTTACCGTTCGGCTAAATCCTGCGTAAAAATTCCGTATAACTAAAAAATTAAACTTTCGGTTCATAGCGAATCGGAAGCTTGATTTTTTACGCCATTAAAAGAAAATTAAAGGTTTCCCTCGTACAATAGTTTTCAAGAAAGGAGATGAATCAATGCAAGCAAGACACAAATACAAGCACAGCTTGAACTATGGAGACTACCGCATCCTTCGCGACAGGCTTCGCGGCAGCCATGCGGACGAAAACGGTGAATACTGGGTGAAGTAAAATGCGACCAATTCATTCCCGACTATATTGTAAGGTTATTGCAGCTTGATAGCCGCAGGGCTTCCGCTTGTTCCAAATACGCGCTGTGCCGCGTTTACGGCTAATTTGTTGAGAGGAATAAAACGAACTATGATGATACTCATTAACGCATACAAAAGCATCGCCCGGTCAAAAGGGCGAAATATCCTTCTCGGAACCATTGTTCTGACGATAGCGCTGTCAAGCGGCATTGCGCTTGCGATTCGTTCCGCTGCGGACACGGCAAAGGAATTAGGCCTGGCAACACAGACCATCACCGGCTCTATTTCTGTGGACAGGCAAAAGCTGATGGAGAGCGCGCAGAGCGGCTCCGGCAGTTCGGGCGCGAATGACATGAGAAGCGCCATGCAGCAATATTCCGGTCTCAGCTTGTCTGAACTGCAAGACTATGCGGTTTCGGATTATGTCAAAGACCTTTACTGGACAGCTTCTTCTTCGCTGAGTGCTGGCGGGGAACTTGAAGCGTACAGCACAGAGGATGTATCGGAATCCGGCAGCGGCCAAAATGGAGCGCCGGGGTTTGCTGGCGGCGGACGAGGCGGTGGATTCGGGATGACAATGGGCGATTTTTCTGTCACAGGATATTCGAGCGAAAGCGCCATGACAAGGTTTATGTCCGGGCAATCGCAAATAACAGACGGCGCAATGTTTGATGCGGCGGCGTCCGATTATAATTGCCTTATCAGCAATGAACTTGCCGTGTTCAATGGGCTTTCGGTGGGAAGCAAAATAATCTTGACAAATCCCAATCATGAAGAGGAAACTTACACGTTTACTGTCGTTGGTATATACACAAATGCCAGTTCTGACACCGAAAGCGGACAGCTGAGGTTTGGAACGGCAAATGACCCCGCCAATCTCATTTGCGTAAGCTTTCTTACGCTGAATACACTCGCGGAACAATCAGCGGCTGCGGCAATCACCGAGACAGATGAAAACGGCAGGGAAACGACCTCCGCGATTTCTTTGCAAACCGCAGGAACATATGTGTTTGGAAGCAAAAACGATTACGACAGCTTTGGGGAAGAACTTCGAAGCAAGGGACTGTCCGAGTATTATTCACTTTCATCTTCGGATGTCAACAGCTATGAATCAAGCATTGTTCCGCTGGAAAATTTGAGCGGCTTTGCAACAACGCTGTTAATCATTATTCTTGCGGTCGGCGCTGTTATATTGATTGTCCTTAATATATTCAATATACGGGAGCGCAAATACGAAGTCGGCGTTTTAACAGCCATTGGAATCAAAAAAGCAAAGGTAGCCGCGCAGTTTGTGATGGAATTATTGGTCGTCACACTGATTGCTACCGTCATTGGCACAGGGATTGGAGCGATAGCGTCAGTGCCAATCTCCAACAATTTACTTGAAACACAAGTCAAGGCGCAGGAATCGGCGCAGACAACGCAAGAACAGAATTTCGGCAGACCCGGTGGCGGCGGGTTTGGCGGTATGGCGCCTGAAAACGCAGAAGGTTCTGGGCAAGCGGTCGAGTACGTGGACAGCATCAACGCCAGTGTAAACATCAACATTCTGCTCCAACTCATTGGCGTCGGCATTCTGCTGACCATACTCTCAAGCATGGCGGGGGTTGTATTTGTACTCAGGTATGATCCATTGAGAATTTTGGCTAACAGGGCTTAACTGCGAAAGGAGAAAACTATGAGCATTCTTTCATTACAAAGCATCGGATTTTCTTACGCCAAGGGCCAAAAGATTCTTCATGAACTTAGTTACGAGTTCGGAAAGGGAAAGGTCTATGCTATCATAGGCCGTTCCGGGGCAGGGAAAACAACCTTGCTCTCCTTACTGTCCGGTCTCGTCTCTCCAACGGAAGGTTCGATTTTGTTTGACGGAAAAGACGTCCGAAAAATCGACAGATACAAGTATCGCAGTCACTATGTCGGAGTCATTTTCCAGCAGTTCAACTTGCTCCCGCACCTGACCGCCGTTGAAAATGTTGAACTCTCCATAAGGGCTTCCGGCAAAAAGATTTCCGAAAAACGCAAGCTTGCTTTGGAACTCTTGGAGAAAGTCGGACTTGACGACGAATTGGCCAAGCGGCGTATCCTGAAGCTTTCAGGCGGTGAGCAGCAGCGAGTGGCAATCGCACGGGCATTGTCCTATGACCCAGATATTATCCTTGCGGACGAACCGACCGGCAATTTGGATTTAACCACGCAAGATGAAATTATGGGTATTTTTACCCGTTTGGCTCATGAGGAAAATAAATGCGTCATCATCGTCAGCCATTCACCGGAAGTCGCCCGCAGCGTAGATGATATATATGAACTCGCGCCATTGAAATCAAAAAAAGAAATCTTCCGCACAGGGGAAGTGAACGCCCATAGGAGTTAGCCGCCGACTGACTTTTATATTTATTTGGCATATCGGATTCGTTCCAATTCCAACTAAATAATGGGTTATAGGCAAAGCTCGCCCATCTCGTTTTCCATATACGTATTAGTCGCTTCAGGTTGACTGGTATTCTCTTGCGAGGTTTTTGTTCCGGTATTCGCAGTAGGCGATTTGTTCCCGAACAATGAACATGAAGTAATAGTTGCCACCACGTTGCACCCATGGAAAGGACAAGAAGACTAAGTAAGAGTAATCTGCGCCCCAGTACTGGTACTGATTGTTGTCAGTCACCGAGAGGAGAAAGGTAGATTCATAGAGGGCTTGGGCAGCTGCACTCTGAAATGATTTGATGGATTTATTCAAAAGTTTATTATAGCGGTGCATTTGTTGAGGCGGAAAAATAGATGATTTGCGGAAAATAAGCGGCAACTCACCGCTCTGGCATGGGTAGACCTACCCCATACCGTAGCATCATAATATTTGTTTCGTCTATATTCGGTTAGTCCGTGATTATCTATCATCGCCTTTTTGATTAGCGAATACAACATACCGATATAAATTGAATCCGTTTTATATAACATACGATTAGAGATTTGCTCGGCAACTATTTCCGACTTGATATGTGTGCCAAAAACAGCCGTTATTTGTTCTGCAGCATCAAAGCAATATATACGGCACGCATATAGAGCCGCTATGATTCCGCTTTCTTCAATTACTTCTTTTAACTGTTTCCAAGAAGTAATATCGGTATCAAAAACCATACAGCAAGGCATAGCGATTGACACAAAGGCATTAAACTTCGTGAAGTTAGATGTAGGAGCTGCTTGAAAACTGATAGAAAGTTTGCGATGGTCGTAATCTCTCCAAAGATTTTCTATAATGTTATTTTTGACTGTTTGCACAGCGTATATTGTGTGCAAGAAATCATCAAAACCCTGTATTTTAATGATTCCAGAGTTTTCGTTAGATTTATACGCTAGTTCCATAAGAGTGGTTAATCGCTCAGAGGGTGTTACTCCCGTAGGGATAGCCCATATCAGCCCATATTTCAAGAAATCGGGATTAGCAAAACCTCTCTCTAAAACGCTCATTATTGATTCGTCCGAACCGGAATAGCCCACAACGACAAGTCCTTTATTTATCAATGCTTGAGCAAATGCGGTTTGCATATTGGCTTCAAGTGATTGAAGTTTATCCGGCGTGTTCTTGATATGGTCGTACCTATAATCACCGTGCAACTTCATAACAGACGATAGGGTGTTGTGAGGAGCAACACTTTTGTTTGCACTGCTATACACATTAAAACTATGCTGGGGAGCAAGTGTTTTAATCCCTGCCTCAACAAGTTCATCAAAGTTTGTAGTCCAAACATTTACCACTCTTTCGCCGAACGTAAGTCTGAAGGTCGAATGTCGTGCCAATGCGCGGTGTGTCAACGCTATTACATTATCAACCTTACTACAATGCGGGCTGAAAAAGCGCAAGCGCGGGCTTCGCCAAATTCGCCCCGCAAGCCAACTGTGTGCGCTAACACAATACAACTGAATAATACCGAGTAGTTTTACTGACTGAGTCAAATCGGGGTACATACCGCCAAGACAAGGATACCGTACAAGCAACGCAACTCACGTTGACTCCTACGGATTCTGCGATATGGTAACCACCACTTAAGGCCGGGGTAAACGCTGGAAACAGCGGGTACCCCGGCCTTTTTGCGTCCTCAGATTGACGCTCCTGTTTCCAGCCAATTGGAAAAGGAGTGTCAATTTTATGAGACAAAACAAGACCAGCAACAAACCAGAAGCCCGTTCCACCTATATCTACTACGGCGCGGACGGGACAAAGTACGAACTCAAACCCGGCGTGGACGGCGTGACCGAGATGGATGTCGCCATGCTCCATGAATCCGACGACGAGGAATTCAATGAATGTCTTCATGACAATCCGGCGTGAGCATTTCAATGTCCAACAACGCCGCTGCAATGTCCGTGACTACCTCCTCAGGCGTGGGGCGTCGGTGTTTAATTGAGTAGCGTTCTGCATGGTGTGGCTCCTTGTGATTTAATTTTGCAAGCCGCCCGCCTTAGCCTCTTAATTGGAGTTGAAAAAGAAAAACGCGGCAAGTGAGCTTGTCGCATTTAATATTAACACGTACCTTAATCCTTTTTTTAATAGTAAATGCAGTGACTCTGCGCACAAATACTTTTATGTCAAGAACCTGCAGGGGGATGTGACGAAAGTTGTTAATGGTGTTGGAGCAATTGTTGCCAGCTATGTTTATGACGCATGGGGCGCAATTGTTGACATTTACGAAGAAGTAGAGCAGCCCATTCGCTATCGTGGGTATTACTATGATACCGAGACAGGATTGTATCACTGCCAACAGAGGTACTATAACCCACAGTGGGGTAATCAAGCTTCAATATTCACGAGTGTCTGCATTGTTGACGTTGCGTTCAAATCCCGTTTCCCGTCAATGTGCGGAAAGCGGCATGAGCCGTCACCTGCGTCTTCAAGCAGACCCGCTTCGCACAGGATATCCAGTGTGAACCGCACTGCCAGTGCGTGCGTGCCATCGTCGCCAATGTGAACGCACAATGCGGCTATGTCGTCCCAGCCATTCGGGTTTTTCCGCAGGGCTTTGTAGACCTTACCGCAAAAATCACGGTCGGGGATATCTGCATTCTGTAACACCTGCGTATTTCCGCGCCGGAATTCATTATAGCGCCGCAGCGCTTGCATAAGCCAATCCTGCCGCACGCTCGCAGGGCGGATCCCCTTGATTACGACCGAGAGCTTGCGTTCACCGCGGTAGTAGTTTTCGCTTAGCGTAACGGCGATATCAACCGTATCACCCGGCGCAAACGCAAACGCCGACGGCTTGGTAAAAAACAGTGCGGCTGTAAAAGCGTTCCCGGCTGTGCCGGCCTTCTCCAGCGAAAGGCGTAGGTGTCGTCCCTCACCCATTGGCATGATTGATTTGAGCGTCAGCCCGGTCAGTGCAAATAGCGGTTCCTCATTGCCGCAGCCAAAGGGCGCAGCCATTGCGATTGCGTCCAATAGGTCCGGTTTTATGGCAGCAGGCGTAAGCCGCGCATCGACGGTGAGTGTGGGGTATGGCATGTCTTGTTCCGCGGCGTATTCGTTCAGGCGGGTGCGCAGGGCCTCTATGTTTTCACTTGCCATTGTCAGGCCGCCTGCCATTGCGTGCCCGCCGTAATATTGCAGCAAGTCCGCGCAGGACGTGAGTGCTTTGTGAATATGAAAGCCCTCGAAGCTCCGCGCGGAGCCTTTGGCCTTGCCGTCACTAATGGAGAGCACAAATGCGGGACGGCCATAGCGCTCTGCCGCTTTTGCCGCCGCAATGCCGATTATCCCTTCGTGCCAGTCCTTGCCAGAGAGCAGCAGCACAGGGTCATATTTATTTTTGGGCGAAAGTGAAGACAGCGCTTCATTCAGGATTTGCTTTTCCGTTTCCTGACGTTCCGTGTTTGCCTGACAGAGCTTTTGCGCAAGCGCAAGCGCTTCATCCTCATCGTCCGCCAAGAGGAGCTTCAGCGCAACGTCGGCACTTCCCATGCGGCCGGCGGCGTTTATCCTTGGCGAGAGCCGGAACGCAACATCATGCGCGGAAATCGTGTGTCCGCTCAGCCCTGCGGCTTCAATCAAAGCGGCAAGACCGGGGCAGGGCGAGTTGTTCAGTACTGCCAGACCGCGGCGGACTAACGCGCGGTTTTCACCCGTCAGCGGAACTACGTCGCCTATTGTGGAGAGTGCCAGCAGGTCGCCAAACTCCTCAAGCAGCATGTCTGTGACCGTATCGTCAAATGCGTTGCCGGGATTGTCTTCATCAGCAGCGTTCGGTTGAAGGCGATGGCTGCCTCCCTCCAAGGCGCAAGCCAGCAGGAACGCTGTGCCTGTTCCGCAATAATCGCGGTATGGGGCGGTGCAGTCCAAGCGCTTTGCGTTGACTATCGCTATGGCGTGCGGCATTTCCTCGCCGGGGCTGTGGTGGTCGGTTATAATCAGGTCAACACCAAACTCACGGGCTTTTTCGGCGGCCTCGTAGGCGGAGATTCCGTTGTCCGCCGTCACGATCAATGTTACACCGCCGGCATGAAGCTCCTCTACCGCACCGGGGGTTATTCCATAACCTTCACGCTTTCTGTCCGGCAAACGCGCGGTGACAAAACCGCCGCGGGCTTCTAAATAGCGCGTGAGCAAAGCCGCGGCACACACGCCGTCGGTGTCATAATCGCCAAAAACAGCAATTTGTTCGCCGGAATCCAGCGCGGCGGTTAACCGGACGACTGCCGCTTCCATATCCGGCAGGGTAAAGGGGTCGGCGGTCAACTCCGGGTTTGCGCAGACGAACGCCTGTACCTCATCCGGCGTGACCAGCCCGCGGGACACGCAAAGGTATGCCGTCAGCATGGGGATGGCGCATTCACGGGCAAGTTCGGCGGCCTCATCGCGGTTGGCAGGCGCTAGGCGCCAGCGGCTGGGATTTGTTGACATGGTTTATCTCCTCGTGATGCGCTTTGGGGCGGCGATTGGTTGGGTTATATCTATTTCTTCTGGCAGTGCTCGCTCATAGGGCAGTTTTTCAGGTTTCACGATTTCGCAGCAAGCCATAATAAATAATTGTTTTTACAAAAAGCGGAGACTCTATTCGTCACTGTCAAACAGCCCGCGTGCAAACGCCTGCGCGTCGAACGGGCGCAAATCCTCTACACCCTCGCCCAGGCCCACAAACTTGACAGGTAAGCCCAACTCGCGACGGATTGCCAGCACAACGCCACCCTTGGCCGTGCCGTCCAGCTTGGTCAGCACAATGCCTGTTACGTTTGCCGCTTCGCCGAAAAGCTTTGCTTGGTTCACGGCATTCATGCCGGTGGCAGCGTCCAGCACCAGCAGGATTTCCTTATCTGCATATGGCAGCTCGCGGTCAATAACGCGGTAGATTTTTGCAAGCTCATCCATGAGTGACTTTTTGTTGTGCAAGCGCCCGGCGGTGTCGCACAGCACAATATCTATGTTCCGCACCTTAGCCGCCGTGATAGCGTCAAAGATGACTGCCGCGGGATCCGCACCTTCCTTGTGGCGTATAATAGGGGTATCTGTGCGCTGCGCCCAGACCTCCAGCTGCTCCGCCGCCGCGGCACGAAAGGTATCCGCCGCCGCAAGGATAACCTTTTTGCCCTGCGCGTGCCAATACGCGCACAGCTTGCCCAGCGACGTGGTTTTTCCCGCGCCGTTTACGCCAATCATCAAAATGACCGCCGGGCGCGTGACCAGATCAACCTCTTCGCCGCCAGAGAGCATTGCCGCTACGTCCGCAATCAGCGCTTCACGCACATCCTGCGGCGTGCGGAGCTTACGTCCGCGTGAGCGCAGCTTATCCACAAGCTCCGTTGCGGCGGAAATGCCCGTATCCGCAAGGATGAGCGCTTCCTCCAAGCCATCGAAAAAATCGTCGTCAACCTCAGATTTGCCTCGGAGGAGAGAATCAATTGCCCCGGACATCTGTCCGCGGGTCTTTTTAAGCCCCTCGCCTATTTTGGAAAACAAGCCCATTGTACTTCTCCTTAATAATACGTCCTATCTTTGAAAGGTATGATACCATTTCTCGCTCAATTTTGCAAACATATCGCAGCGCGTCATAATGTTCAACAAATGCGGTTCCAATGAAGGACCTAACCGAACAGCAAAGAAAACCCTTAAAGTATGTCTAGTCTAAATGTATCACATTCATGAAATCCGCAACCAAAATAGGGTGCGAAACGGCAATTTTCACGCTAATTATGTAAAGCTATATGCTTTTTGGGGCCAGGCGTATAAATTTACGGACAAGCAGGACAGGCTCCGCATATGCTGGTAACAGAGGCTGCTTGCTTTGAATAAGCCGAGCGCCGGATGACAAAAATAACCTTAAGGCCAAATCTTATCATGGAAGGTGAAGGAAATGAAAAATGTTCACAGAGGGGAAATCTATTACGCGGACCTCAGCCCGGTTGTGGGGAGCGAGCAAGGAGGAATCCGTCCCGTGCTGATTGTGCAAAATGACGTGGGCAACCGTTACAGTCCAACGGTCATTGCGGCGGCAATCACGAGTCAGACTGAAAAAAATGCCTTACCTACTCATATCCGTGTTGACGCGCAGGAAACGGGGCTTGCCAAGGATTCCATCATACTGCTTGAGCAGGTGCGCACGCTGGACAAGCGCCGCCTGCGCGAAAAGATGGGTCAGCTGCCATTTGGCGACATGACGAAGGTGAACCAGGCATTGCAGGTTAGCTTTGGCATCGGGCTGTGATTTTTAGGGAGCGGTCAACCATATAATTAGCCGTTGCGATTGAATATTTCGGCGAAACAAGTTGAAACTAAGCTGAAAATATGATATACTCTTGCATAAGAATGCAAGGGAGTTTAATATGGGCAAGATAATCGCCATTGTGAACCAAAAGGGCGGCGTGGGCAAAACCACGTCAGCCGTCAATTTAGCGGCGGCGCTGGGCGCACTGGACAAAACCGTGCTTTTGTGTGATATTGACCCGCAGGGCAACGCCACAAGCGGCTTTGGGGTCAACAAGCGTGCCCTGCAAAACAGTGCGTATGAGGTCGTTATTGGCGGCAAGGCGGCACGCGAAACCGTTCTGCGCACGCAGTTCAGGAACGTATACCTTCTGCCCTCCACCATGACGCTTGCCGGAGCGGAGCTGGAGCTTGTTGATTTGGAGCGGCGCGAATCACGCCTAAAGGACGCCCTTGCGCCAATCCGCGACGTGTTCGACTTTATTCTGCTGGATTGCCCGCCGTCACTCGGCTTGCTGACCCTGAGCGGACTTTGCGCATCGGATACATATCTTGTACCGATTCAGTGCGAATTTTATGCGCTGGAGGGGCTTAGCCAGCTTAGCGCTACGGTACGCAAGGCGAAGCAGCTTTATAATCCGCTTTTGGAGCTTGAGGGTGTGTTGCTGACTATGTATGATTCCCGCCTGAACCTTACGGCGCAGGTGGTGGAGGAGATCAAAAAGTTTTTTCCGCGCAAGGTGTATTCGTCGGTTATTCCGCGCAATGTTCGCCTGAGCGAGGCGCCGTCATTCGGTCAGCCCGTGCTGTATTATGATCCGGCAAGCACCGGCAGCAAGGCATATGACGCATTTGCAAAGGAATTTTTGTCACAACAGGTTTGAATACTCGCTGTGCATTGTGCACGGTGCATGATTATACGGAGGTTCCTAAATGCCGAAACCACAACGCGGCCTTGGGCGCGGTTTAGAAGCGCTCTTTGCCGATAATGATTTCCCGGGTTCGGAGTCCGGCGGGCAAACCGGCACATTGCGCCTGAATGAAATTGAGCCGAACCATGCGCAGCCACGCAAGGTATTCGATAACGACGCACTGCGTGAGCTTGCCGATAGTATTCGCGAACACGGCGTGCTGCAACCGCTTTTGGTGCGTCCGCGCCTTGAGGGCGGCTATCAGTTGGTTGCGGGTGAGCGGCGCTACCGTGCGTCACGCTTGGCTGGGTTGGAAGAAGTTCCGGTTGTCATTCGGGAGATGAATGACAGTCAGGCAATGGCGGCGGCGTTGATTGAGAACCTTCAGCGCGAGGATCTGAACCCCGTTGAGGCGGCCCAAGGCTATCGCGAGCTTATGGACAAGCTTGACCTGACGCAGGAGCAGGTGGCAAAGTCAGTCGGCAAAAGCCGCAGTGCTGTGGCCAATAGCCTGCGCCTGCTGGATATGGACGAATCGGTGCAGTCTGCCCTGCGTGACGGCAAGATCACGGCGGGGCACGCGCGTGCGCTTGCCATGTTCCCGGAGGATGAGGAAATCCGCAACGAGGCGCTGAAGACGGCGTTGCAGGGCTATTCCGTACGCCAGCTAGAGCGCATGGCACAGGATGCTTGCAAGGATATGTTGACCAAATTCCTGCCCAAAACGCGCAAAGCCCACCGCCGCGACAGCTTTTTTGACGAGGTTGAGCTGGGCTTGGCTGAAGGTTTAGGACGCAAGGTGCGTGTGCGCGGGACAGATTTCAGCAAGCCTGGCATACTGGAGATTGGATTCCACTCGCGCAAGGATTTAGAGGCGCTGGCACGGGCGTTGGAGCATTTGCAGGGGAATTAAAGCTGGTTGTAACACTTGACGCGCCGCGTTGAATATGATATAATGGCCTGCACATGTGGGGTTGCGGGTGTTGGGCTGTGGGCTGTGGTTGCCGGAATATGCTTTCTGTTACCTAAAGATCTGAAGGCCAAAAATCCGAGGTGTGGCGCAGTTGATAGCGCGGGTGGTTTGGGAGCGTGACATTGATTTTATCCTTACAGAAACTGAAAGCGTAAAAAAACCTTACAACACGCCACTTTCGGGCGTTTTACAAAATGGTAAATCCCGCTTAAAGTCGCGTTTGACCACAGTTTTGACCATAGTTGGAACGAAAAATTTAATATATCGGGGTGTAGCGAAGTTTGGTATCGCACTTGCTTTGGGAGCAAGGGATCGCCTGTTCAAATCGGGTCACCCCGACCACAGAAACCCGCTGTTTAGGCGGGTTTCTTGCTTTTCCCCCGCCGGATTCTTTACTGCAATTCCGTCTGCATTTTACTGCAATTCCACTTTGCTCACACAGCATTTGTCCGAATGCTTTCAGCTTTCATTCTCTTGCCGAAAGCTGGCCTAACTGATTTTGACTGTCTAAAACGGCCTAAAGGTACCCCCTTTGCAGTAAATTGCAGTACGCCCTATGCGGGACGTTCAGAAGACGCCCCTGACATTTCCATGAACAGCCCGTCAAGCTTTGAGGCAGCCGCATCGAACATTTCGGTCGCAACATGGGTGTAAATCGCCAAAGCGGTCTCTACATCCCTGTGTCCCATTAGGAGCTGAACTACACGCGGACTAATGCCTGTTTCAAACAGCATGGTTGCGAACGTATGCCGAAACGTATGGAAATGAATATTTTGCTTGTCCATCCCATGCTTTCGCAGGAAACGGGTCAGAATTGTGCGTATACCGCTGTATGACCGCAGTGCTCCCTCGTCCGTACTGAAAACTCCCACAGTATATTGAGGAGCATTATGCCCCTGAATGGTTGCCAGAAAGTTATGTGATTGATCCTGAAATGACAGAGGATTATGATCTCTCTTACGTTTTGACGTTTTCCAATGAC
>JAIRYC010000104.1 GCA_031267965.1 Oscillospiraceae bacterium
CAGAAACGGCTGCATCGCTTGCAGCGGGAGAAGATTAAGTTTACCTTGCGCACTTTGTTCTTCATTTTTTTGCTCGCTCAGCAAAAAAAGTGCAGCTTTGCGTGACGCACCCCAGGCCAGCGAAAAGCTTAACGTCTGTTTCTCATCCGGCATAAGAGTAAAAGCTCTGCCGACTGCCGCGCAATTATCCGTCAATGGGAGCAACTCACCAGTATGCCAAAGCCCTGACCAAAATGCCGGACGGTCAAAGCACAATATATTGGCGCCGCCTTCCAAGCGCAGCGCGGCATAGCCCGGTATTGCTCCGGCGATATTCCAAAGCAACGCACCGTTTTCAAGCGGCTCACCCAATAGCTTGACGGACGCTGCACGGTTCACGCCAAGCACAGGCTCTGTGTAGTAGACCACACTCAGACGGCGTTCTTCCGGACAGTCAAGCTCAACGCGCACACGCTTGACCATGCCTCGCTTAGGTATGCTCAGCTGTACGCTGTAATCAATCCCACCGGCCACGCCTTGCCATATGACCTCATCAAGAACAAAACGACAAGCTGCGCCTTGCAGCAAATCATAGGTTTTGCCATCGATTTTTGCAAGCAGACGCTCACCGCGGTTATCTGTGCATGTGTCGTTTTCCCAAGGCGTTAGGCGGTTTTCGCGGCAGTTGAGTGCCCAAGTGTAGCCCAGCGAACTACTGCTAACCAACGTGCCAAATGATGGATTTGCCAGCACCCAGCACCACGGTCGGTTCGGTTTGTCGGTCGTGACGCAAAAAGAATCGCCATCAAAATAGCCCCCATTGACGGGCATCATATTCCGCGAGTTTTTAAAATGCTTTGCTTTTACAGACGACAGTTCAAGTGGACGAACGGACGCCGGCTTGATTTCATCACTGACCCTTTGCGGCGCAATAAATATAGCTGAGGCTTTGAGTGCGTTTTGTTCGGCGTCAGTCAGCCGCGCGGTGTTGACGCGAAACACAAACGGCGCATTTTCAAGCCCCTCTCGACGTATCTGCTCCTCCAGCGCAGACTGCAATGGCGCGGCATAGTCGCCGCCCTCCTGCCAAGCAATCACCAAATCACAGCGCAAACCGCAGTTAGCCAGCCGCGCGGCAATGCGCAGGTAAGGCGTAACATTTGCAGCGACTTGCCGCTTGTCGCCTTCCGAATCCACAGGCACATAAATTACCGGGTTATCTCCGGAAATGCCAAGGCTCCACAGCACACCCCGCCCGCGCAAGCCATTGTTACGGATTGTCGTGCGCAACTGCTCACATTGTGCTCCCTGCCGATAGAGCAAACGTGGCAATAGCCTTTGCACAATCACATCTTCGGCGCCACCGGACGGGAACGGCGCACTTCCACACTTTCCGGTATGCTCACGTGCACGGAGGAATACACGCAAAGCCTCTCCCCTGCCTGATGCGGTACACATCAGCAAAGTGAGGCTTTTGCTTCCCTTTGCCGGGATGTTAACCGGCACGCTGAGTGCGGCGCAGGTATCTGGGTTGCCGCGCGACGGTGCAAACGCGCCGGTATCACAAAGCAAACCGGCATAACCGCGCGAATCCACAAAGCGAGAGCGCTCAAACGCGTGGCGGTAGTGCCATTCACCTGCAAGCCCGACCGCAAGGGTAAGCGTCGGCTCCTTGCCACGCGGGTTGCGTATAAATATCATAGCCCGGTGCTCGGCATCATACTGCTCAGTCACAAAAAGCTTGGCAAAAGCGGGGTGTTCGTCCTCGCGGTGCTGCGCAATCAACGATGGCTCCAGATACAGCCGCAGCTCGCCGCGGAGTTCAGCGTTTGTGGTGTTTTTTATTTTATACGCACGCATTTCTGCTGATAACCTTGGATGCACAGACGCACGGCATGTCATCCGCAAAGCGTGGTTGCGCGCGGCATAGGTTATGCTGTCATGCGCAAACTCCGTGCGGAAACGGCAACCCTTTGCCTCACCAAGCATGCGCACAAATGGCAAGGATTCCGCACCATACACAAAGCGCGCGAACACGCCGCACGGCTTAGCAAGCAAATCTGCGCTATGCCGCGTGACATTTACGCCGCCATAAAGCGCTGTACCTGCGCCGGTATCCGCAAGCACGCTGGTGTATTCGCCGTTGGTTAGGATTTGCGCATGCGGGTCGGCAGGATTAGGCTCGCGGTAAACGCGGATTTCACTCTGCGTGCGCTCACGCGGATGCGGGATTTCGCGCTGAGCCGCATCCTTAAAGAGTGGGGCACCTTCCGGACTCGCTTCCTGCAGCAGACTTTTTGCGCCGCCCATTGCGGGGTTGCGTAAAAAGCGCTTTTGCAAAATATTGCCCTGCAAGGCATTCAAGCATGCAAGGAAGCTCATGCCCACATGGTGCGCCATATAACTGCGCACAACAGCGTAGTCCTGCCCACCGGTGCGTGACGGCGTAAAGTCCGCCGCCTCATAAAATCCGCATTGCCCGGTCATGCCCATTTTTCCAAGCTTACGCAGATTGGAGAGCGCGGCCTTTGGCGCATATGGCAACACCAAAAATGATGAATATGGTGATATTACCAGCTCGCTGTCCAAACCGCGCTTTAGTCCGAGCTTTTGCACACCGTGGGCTTTGTATTGATAATTGAGCGCAGGATCAAACGCAAAGAATCCGCTCTCCGATATCCCCCACGGGTAGTAAGCCTTGCGCGAACGTTTTTGCTGCTGTGCCAAGCAAAACGCAAGGCTCTCGTGGGTAAAGCTCCCGGAGGGCGCAGGTAAAAACAACTGCGGCATAAAGTACTCGAACATGGTCCCCGTCCAGCTAAGTGCTCCGGTGCGCCCTGCGTCACGCGCAAGGAGCCGCCCCAGTGCTCCCCAATGCTTGCGCGGCACAAGTCCTTTGGCAATGGCATAGTAGCCCGTCATGCGCGCTTCGCTCATAAATAGGTCGTAGTAAGACGATGAAAGCGCCTCTCGCTCTAAGTCATATCCAATTGAGAATAGGCGGCGGCGCGCATTATAAAGGAACGCGAGATCACAGTCCTCCGTCAGCGCGGAAAGGCGCGGCAGAATTGCAGACAACGCAGGTTCCTCACTCGTATATTCACGCAGACCCTCCACGAGCGCGGTGACGGCACACAGAAAATTACCGCTGTCCACAGTAGAGATATAACGCGGGTGGAGCGGCGCCAATGTTGTGGTATTGTACCAGTTGAGCAAATGGCCATGCCGGCGTTCCAGTTTCTCAATGCTTATCAGCGATTTATCCAAATGTTCCACAAGTTCGGCAGAATCAATCAGGCCCATATCGCGCGCGGCAAGGCAAGAGAGCAAATACAGCCCAATATTCGTGGGGCTTGTCCGCGCAGCGACCGCAAACGTAGGGGTTTCCTGCACATTATCCGGCGGGAGGTAGTTGTTTGCGGCGTTAGCATATTCCTCAAAGTAATGCCATGCGGCGGCGGCGTAACTTTGCACGGTTTCTGTTTGTGTTTGTCCAAGTACTGGTAAATTTTTTCCGAGTTCTCGCTTGGAGAGATAAGCAAATGGCGGATAGCACAGGAACGCAAGCCCTACAAGCTTTGCGGCGAGAGTACCGAAAATGAACATCGGCGTTGCTATAAATATGCTTGGCAGGATCACTCCCACTGGCAACGTCTGGCTGAACGCATATTCGCTCTGAGCAGCGGTTTGCCATTCAAGCAGATTTTTTTTGCTGACGCACATGCGCCAAAACGCACGGAAGATCGCGGTTAGGCAAGTCCATGCGGTCTGCGGAAGCATAAGCACTGCTAATGCAGCGCGGCTGAAAGCACTCAAAGCAGGCGAGCGTCCGCCGGTACTGCACCCGGTTATTAAGCATACAAATCTACGCAGCAGCGCGGCAAACACACTGAAAAGTTCCCCGCCGCACGCACTGAGCAAACCGACAACCAACAGCGCGATTGCAGTCGGCATCGGTGTTAGCAACGAGAGTAAAACGCAAAACAGTCCGATTATGGGCGTAACGGCACGGCGCAAATTATCAGCAAGCTGCCATTTAGTCATGTCCGGCAGGGTGCTTTTCGCTCCGCGGAATATCTCCGGAAGGTTTTGCACATCGCCGCGTACCCAGCGAGAAAGCCGTGCAAAGTAAGCCACGGCTCGCTTCGGGAAGGAATCCGCGACGATAAGTGACGAAACATAGCCGCAGCGCAGCAGCCCTCCTTCAATGATATCGTGGCTGAGAACGCGCCCTTCAGGGAAGGCGTTCGGAAGAAGTGCGGCAGCGGCTTTGACGTCAATCAAGCCCTTGCCCGCAAATATTGACGCACCAAATAAATCCTGATAGCGTTCGGAAGCCAGTGAATCATACGCGCTAAAACCGCCGCTGCCACCCAGCAGGCATGCGAAAGGGGTTTCACCACGGCGGCAAAGCACGCGTGGCGCAAGTATGCCATAGCCTGACACCACACGCTGCTGCTGCTCGTCAATCACCGGCATATTGAGCGGGTGCGCAGCGACGGTGGCAAAATCACGTGCCGCGCCAAACGGAAGCTCGGTGTCAGCATCCAGCGCGAGGAAGGAATCGCAGCAACGCAGAAACTCCCGCTCCCCTAAAAGAAGCGAGAATCCATTTTCATTGCCACCTGCCGCACGGATAAGATCAAGTGTGGCGCCTCGTTTTCGCTCCCATCCGGAAAAATCGCTCTGGGTATGGCACCATTTTCGCGGCCGCAGAGCGAGGTAAAACGCGCCGTGGGCCTCCCTTTCCAGCCGCGCAAAGAGCCGCCTTAGCTTCTTGACCGATGTCACGTCGCCCGGCTGTTCAGGCGTATCCGCGCCCTTGTAGTCCATGAGCGCACATACACGAATATTTTCAGCACCATTGGCGTGCCAGAGATCCATCAGTCTCTTCTCCAGTGCGCGGATTTTTTTCACCTCGGGCAGGAGTGTGCTGAGCACAATCAGCGTTTTGCGTGACTTTACGGCGGTACTGTCAGGCGCCATGCGGAAAAATTCGGTAGGCGGCACACCGCGCAGGCTAAGCCGCTCCAGCGCCACGCGCAAGGCCTCCCAAAGAGGCAAAAACAGTATTGGCAACAGCCACCATTTGCGCAAAATAAACGCAAGAAAAGCGGCAATCAACAGGGGAAAAACACCTTCTAAAAAAAGGCTTAAAATGCCGCGGGCACGTCGATCCTCTTGTTCTAAATAAAATCCTATATGCCGGTTTTCGGCGCGGGCTTTTTCCAGCAACTGCTTTGCGTACACAACCTCATCGCAGCCATGCTTTGCCGCGGCTTTAGCGGCGCGGCGGCGATAATCAGCACGGGTGGATTCGTCCATCTGTGTGTATATTCCAGCAGGATCATCACAAAAAATCGCGTCAACAGCGCACAAATTTTGCGCTAACGCTTCAAAGTCCACCTCGGCCAGATCACGCAGAGATTTGACCGCATAACCAAGCGCTTTTGCGTCCGGTTTGGCGCCGCACGCAGAATGGCTGGCACTCAAAAGCAACGAAACGCACCAAAAGAGCTGTAAGTGTTCCGTTTCCGCTGCCGTGAGCGAAAAATCCGCGAGCGCGCCGGCAAGTGAATACGTGTTAACTTCACAGAATTTACTGATGTAATTGGCAAAAAAGCTTAATAAGCGCGGGTTGCCTGCGCCATCAGCAGGCAGCGCCGGGCAAACGTGCAATGCCTTGAGGGCAGTCGCACCCTCACGCGCCAGCAGATAATAATTATCCAGCAGCCACTCGCGCCCCTTGAAAACAGGGGGATTTTTTATGGAGCGTGAATATTGCCGCCGCATAGCTTGCAGCGCCCGGCGCAGCGCCGTTATGCAATCACGCGTGGAAATTACATTGCGACCAGCCACTGCCGCATCCCCCTATCAAGGGGCGAACGGCCGCCCCATAAATATCGTGAGTTTTTTTAATACAATACTAAGACCGGCTTACGAGGTTTCGCTTTTTATCAGCCGTCTGCAAAACAGCGCAATACCACCCGCCAAAGCGGCAATTGACAGTGCACTCATGACCCGCGACAGTGTACCAAGCACTTTTGCGGCTTTTCCAATTTGCCCGGCGGCACGCAGTAACATTGCGCTATCCATAAAAGCACCTCTCAAATTAATAATGGTTATTTTCCGCTTTCAATCAGCACAGCGTGTGCAATTGACGGTATACTCTCACCCTGAAACGGCGAAACACTTGAAAGCAACGCGCCTGTTGCTATGAATAAAACGCGCCGCAATTCACCTGCGGCCATTCTTGGTAGGATATCGCCGCACAAAACAGCAGCGCTGCACCCGCAGCCGGACGCACCTGCGTTGATTTCATTCGGCTGTTCTTGTGAATATAGCATCATGCCGCAGTCATTGTGGCGGTCGCTAAGGTCAACGCCCCAATCCCGCAAAAGGAGCTGGCGCAGCAAATCGCTTCCCACAGAACCAAGGTCGCCCGTCAAAATCAGGTCGTAATCGCCGGGGATTGTTTGGGTATCGCGCAGGAATGAGCCGACTGTGCTTGCGGCGGCCGGTGCCATTGCAGCCCCCATATTATTGGCGTCTTTTACTCCTAAATCTGTCACCCGGCCCAAGCAAATTTGTGTGATTTGGGGTGTTCCCGTATCATCATTGACATTGCCGCCGCGTAACAGGCAAGCGCCTGCGGCAGTTGCCGTCCACTGAGCTGTCGGCGGGCGCTGACCGCCATATTCCAACGGCTGACGGAATTGCTTTTCGGCAGAACAAAAGTGCGACGACGTGCTGGCCAGCGCTGTTTGCGCAGCGCCGCTCTCAACGGTAATGGCGGCAAGCGCCAAGCTCAGCGCCATGGTCGAGCAAGCGCCGTATATGCCCACAAACGGCATACCCAGGCCACGTGAACCGAACATGCTGGCGCTGCACTGACCCAATAAATCACCGGCAAAATGAAGGTCAATTTCTTTTGCGGAAAGTCCGGCCCTATGCAGTACCGATTCCGCCGCGGCCTGTTGAAGTTGAGCTTCTGCTTTTTCCCAACTGTCCTGCCCCATTGTGTCGTCGTCAAAAATGCGAGCAAGCTTTCCCGCCAGCAGTCCGCCAGCCTCAAGCTTGCCGCCTACTGCCGCAAACGCGGCTATTCTCGGTCGGCTTTGCAGTGTTATAGTGTCCAGACCAATTCGTTCCGCCATTTTTCAATCCTCCGCAAAAGACAATATGCTGGTGCCCGCGCTTAAATTGTGTGTCTGTTCATCTTGCAAACAACCAGTAGATAACCCCGTACAGAACTGCTGCGCCGCCGCCATAGACCAATACAGGTCCCGCCAACTTGAAGATATTTGCGCCTGTGCCTAAAATGCGCCCCTCAGACTGGAATTCCATGGCAGGCGAAGCAACGGAATTTGCAAAGCCTGTGATTGGCACTATAGTTCCGGCTCCGGCGTGCTTTGCGATTTTGTCGTAAACCCCAATAGCTGTAAGCAGCACCGTTAGACCAATCAGCGTGACAGGAACCAGCATTCGGACAAGCTCATCACTTGCGCCAAGACGTGCGTAGAGCATGGCCAGCAACTCGCCCAACACACACACCAAGCCGCCGCTTACAAATGCTTTTGCCATATTTTTCAATAATGGCGAGTTTGGTGATGACTGCTCCACCATATTTTTATATTTTTCCGGCGTAGTTTTCATAAGGTAGCCCTCATTCTTCCATTTGCTTGCCCAAAAACGCCGCCGCAACCTGCACCAGCTTGGTTTCGGTTTGAGTAGGCTGTGCGCCGTCCTCGCCCATTAGCAGAACAACCGAACCGAGAACATCGCCTGCGCCGATGATGGGGTAAACAATGCCGCCAAAACGTTCGAGTCCTTCAACAGGGCGAAGCGGTTCGGTATCCGCCGCCGCAATCCAGCCGCCGCGGCGCTCCATAATTCCCTCCAGCACAGGTGTAACGCGGCGCTCGAGCACCTCCTTGCGCGGCAAACCGGAGCATGCCACCGCCATGTCCCTGTCCGTAATGATGACAGGCAGATTTGTATTTTTGTTAAGCACTTCGGCATAACGGTCGGTGACAGCGGTGATTTCGCCAATGGGCGAATACTTCTTAAAGATTACCTCGCCGTCAGAGTCGGTATAAATTTCCAGTGGGTCGCCCTCACGGATACGCATAGTTCGGCGGATTTCCTTGGGAATTACAACACGCCCAAGGTCGTCAATTCTGCGGACAATACCAGTCGCTTTCACGGCAAAAAACTCCTTTTTTTCATCTTGCAAGGAGTAGTGTTTGCCGAAATGCGGAAGTTATTCAGGAAACGTATTCCGGGGAAAGCGATACAAATTATATTCGGCAAGCCTGTGTGCACCATGGCGGCTTTTTTATAATATTATAAAACAACAAAACTTCGGAGGTAAAAACACGATGGTTACTGTAAGCTTGTGCATGATTGTAAAAAATGAGGAGGATGTGCTCGCTCGCTGCCTTGACAGCGTGAAGGACGCGGTTGACGAAATCATTATTGTTGATACTGGCTCTATAGACAAAACCAAAACGATTGCGCGCCAATACACAAAAAAAGTTTTTGATTTTAAGTGGTGCGACAATTTCTCAGCCGCACGTAATTTTTCATACAGCAAAGCAACAAAAGACTATCAGTTATGGCTGGACGCGGACGACGTGGTGCCACCAGAATCATTAGAACAATTAAAGCGGCTTAAAACTGCGCTGGACCCGGAGATTGAGATTGTTACGATGAAGTATATTACGCATTTTGACGACAAAGATAATCCTATTTTGACCTCTGTGCGTGAGCGTTTGACTAAAATGAGCAAAAATTATCAATGGATCGACCCTGTTCATGAGTGCATTCCGCTGATTGGCAAGCAATTGATAAGCGATATTACAATCCATCACAGGAAAATCCACAAGGATAAAACCGCTGACCGCAATCTGCACATTTATCAAGCTCTTGAAAAAAGCGGCGAGCCGTTGTCTCCACGTCAGCAATATTATTTTGCGCGCGAATTAAAAGATCACGGCGAGCTGCAAAAAGCAATTTATTACTTCGAAAAATTTCTGGATTCAAAACAAGGCTGGGTGGAGGATAACA
>JAIRYC010000018.1 GCA_031267965.1 Oscillospiraceae bacterium
CTTCAACCGCATCAACGCTTTTATAAAGCATGGAAAATATCTGCAATTGCACCTTGAGCATTGCATCAAATTGATGCGGCATTTTCGCATTACCTTGTTCAGCAGGCGTAGTTTGGCAATCGCTTTTTTGCACCGGAATATAGAATGAATCCATTATCATTTGAACTGTTTCTATTAATTGACCTGATAATCAAGCACGTTCTATCACCTCAAATGTTGTTCTTGCCGCTGAGATTGGAGGTCTTGCGACTGTTCCATTTCAGCAGGCGCTAAGTATGCAAAGCAAATAAACAGCGCAAGCACTATCATCCAAAATAGATTAGTTAAAATCAATGACAGTTTCCAAGGCGTTATAAGCTTTTCAGCACCGGCAGCCATTTTTTTCAAAATAGCCTACTTCTTTTTCCGCAGTATCTACTTTTGTGTTAAAGTTCTCCATGATTATTCCCTTTCTTTCTGTGTGATAATTCATCGAGCAATCTAAAAAGAGCGGAAACATCTTTCTTCATGCTTGCCATTTCTGTTTTTAATATAGCGATTTCTGTGGATAAGTTTTGGGATTTGATTTCTGCAAGCTCGTCCTTTATGTACTTAATATCAGTTCTAAGCTCTGCTGTAAATGAACCCCGTGTTTCGCCGCTGTCTTTTGCCCTGCCTTTAAGCCCAACAAGGAATCCAGCAATGCCTATTATAATAGTAATTAGCCCAAAAATCAAGGTTAGCAGTTGAACGTCAGTCATTTTATTATCCCCCAATAAATTATTCAAAAGAGCCTTCAATTCCAGAAACCCAGCATGTTTCTGTAACTGTGCCTTTTTCAACCGTTATTCTAAAACTAAATCCATATTGAACTGATTGATTTACGTCATTTTCAAAAACATATGTCAATCCAAGTTGCGTTGCCCTTGTGCAATCTTCCCAAATTGGTTCGGAATCAAATGGATTATTTGTAGCCTCAATTCTTAAACTTGCTCCAAACGGTATCCCGCTATCTACTTTAACAGTGCATTTTCCAGGCTGTACTGTAGCTGAAATTGGCGACGATTTTTCAATGAAAAAAGAAGCAACTTTCTTTTCAAAAGTTAATGTTCGTGTTGCTGACACATTAGATGTATCTGTAGCTGTGATTGTTAATGTATGTATACCTTGATCCAGCGAAGCAAATACAGTGCTATTAACAAATGCAGTTTGTTCTACACCAAGCGAAATATTATTTTTTGCAGCAAAAATATTTCCGTTAATAGCTTCTGTTACATTAACCACGTCATTTAATCCATGTTGAACTGTGTAGTCGTATCCAAAAGTTGTCGATTTAATTCCTATATCTTCATCTTGCCCGCTTATAACAGGACGTATGATAATCTTTGACATTACTATACGTCTAAGAACTATTGGATCATTGAGCAGTGCAGTTTGATTATAAATGCCTGCAAACCACATATTTCCGAAAGCAAAATATCCAGCGCGATTCAATACCTGTTGTTCTGCCGGTTTACTTACTATCCAATTCAAACCGTCCGTTGATTCAACTATCAATCTTGCCCTCGAGGTATTGCTTGCCCAAGCTACCCATAATCCAGATCCCGCTACCTCTCCGTAACAAAAACCGCCAATTTGCCTATTTGTGCCGCCCGGACTTGTCCACCCCGGTGTGCTTGGCGCCTGCCTTAACGTCCAATTTATACCGTCTGACGACGTAACAAAATTATCTGCGGATTTTTGTGATATAAATAGTCCCCCTCCATAAACTATGGTTGTAGGCATTACTGTTGAATTTACAGAATACTCCTGCCAATTGATCCCATCTTCTGATACAATAATATAGTTAGTTCCTCTTGCAACAAACTGTCCACCGCCAAAACAAATGCTTGCCCAAGCATCTTCAATCGGCGCAGGTCTTTGAATCCAGTCAATACCATCTGGCGAAGTGGTTATCCTATATAATGGATTACTAACCGTATTTGGATAATATCCGCCACTATTTGAAACAGCTACAAATAATCCGTTTCCAAAAGCAATATTATTTCTTCCCTGTTGCAAATTATTGCCGAGATTCGGATTTCTTGTAGTCCAGTTGATACCATCTGGTGAAGTAAAAAATCTATTTAGAGATCCGCCTCCCCTAATTCCCACAAATATGTCATTACCAAACGCTATATCATCAAGAATATAATTATCTGCTAACAGTCCAATATCCCAGTCAACGCCATCATCAGAAGCAGCAACTAAATCGTTTCCATATTCTGCGCCTTCTGTCGTCAATAGAGCAACATATTTATTGTTAGCGAAAATAACCTTAGATATATTTCTATCAAGCTTATTACCTATATCCGTCCATTCTTGTGCCATGATCTTACCTCCTTATATTTCTATCCGGCCTAAATTTTGATTCCACACACCATTAGTTTCTATTCCATCAAGTGTATCAAACTGAAACAAAAATCTATATGCTAAATCTCCACTAAATAATGTATTATTTAATCTTGCAACCATTTTATCAAGAATATCAAAATTTCGATTAAAAACCATTACATCATAATTCTCAGTTACCAATGGTTTTTCTAAGCCGATATTTGGTGTAAGTATAGCCATATCTAAGCCTCCAATAATTGTTGATGTGTAAATTGTTGCATTTCTTCATGTGTATATCTTTTTAGATAAATATGTTCATATGGAATTGCATGGTGTAATAATTCCAAAATTCGCATATAAAACTTATCTTCTGATCCCTGATAGCCATGTTTTTGAGCCTGTAAAAATAAATCTTTGCCGGTTAACCCAGCGGGTATCCAAAACTCATAAAGATAGCTATCTTCTTTCATAGTTATATAAGCTTTTGCAGGACTTTCTTTTGATATATTAAAAGCATTTGCAGCTATATTATCTAATCTCTTTATCTTTCTTATAGCTATTCCAATATCATCTATTTGCCAATTAGAAACAAATATTGATTGTGGCATATGTGCCTCCTATAACAAATTTAGTAAATCAGAGAACATCTGTTGCTCCGTTCCTGTATATCCAATTTCTACTAATTTATCAAAAAGATTTGTTCCATCTTGTCCTGTTTGCCCTTGCGGTATGCCAAACTCATATAAGTAACCGGACGGTTGAACAATGATATTTACAAAGGGTAAAGTTCCAGATGGAAGAGTATCGGTATGGGTTGACACATTATCAAGCAATCCGGATTTCATTATTGAATCATCAATAGTCTGACCGTCAAACTCAGAAGTAAATATTTCCATCATTGCGCCTCCTCATATTTATATAAAAATATTTCATTTTCTGATGTCATAAATATTTGCATATCTGATGTCAATAAAAAATTACCGAGTCTATAAATACTATCAAGTATTAGTTCTAAATCATTTGCTTTTTCCAATGTCGGCTTATTAAAATCTTCTGGAACTTCCGGCGTAAATTCAGTAACTTCAAGTATTTCTTGTAGTGTGCTTATATTTTGTACTATCTGCCCTACGTTCTGAACAGTATAATCAAAATCCCCCCACTGGTCTTTTGTGATTATCGTATTCGTTAATCCTATCTGATTAAAAATATCACTTAAATATATGCAAGCTTCATTTATTCTTTGTAAGTCCGATGCGTTATGATAAGCTTTACTTGTATTATTTGACAAGTCTGATGTATCTCTGTCAAAAACCAGATTTGGAAATATCATACTTTTACCTCTATTTTGGCAACTCTTAGATTGTTTATATTAGTATTCATGTTGGTAATAATTCCGGTTTTAATTCCGTAGTCAGTATCTATAGTAACCATATCGCCAATTTTTTCATCCTCAAGAAACACTTCGGCTATTACGGTTTCTGTTCTCATTTCCATTGCAAAAACAATATCCAAAATTTCTCTGACATTTGAATCAGATATTAAAGTGTATCGCTTGAATTCTTTAGGTGTTGATTTATCTCTTGGCAATATATCAGGATTTTCTTTTATAAAAATTCGTTCTACCGCCTTATAGGGAACCCTAAACACCGGAGGCTCTAAGACTGATGGCGCACTACCACCATACCCTGTACTGTAAACAAAATAATTTGCTGTTATTTTGTCTATGTTAAACCCAGGATTACCGCCGCCGCCAACGCCAGTAGTAAAGGTTCCATATGGTTGTGAATGGTCTACTTTAACAGATTGTTTTGGCGTTGCGCTCCAAACCATATTTGCAACCTGATCCCATCCTGTAGTTTCAACTACATTTACACCATTTTGCACTATTGGCTGCGAACCATGAGGTTGTAAAATATATTGCCAGCTCGATAATCTAACTTCATTTGTTGAAGTATTGCTTTTTCTTACCTTTACCCCTTGCTTACATCTATCTGCTCCAAAATGTGAAACAACCTGAGTGCCGATTTTTCTTATGTGCACTGCACCATCATAAGTTATTTCAATAATTCCACCTATGGCAAAAGCAACTTGAACAATTGCTTGTCTGCAACTTCCAATGGGCAAATATCCTCTAAGCAGCTTAGTGCGCAAACTCAATTCACATTCAATATCAACACCTGCCGCCACCGCTATTTGTTGTAAAATTGTATTAGCCGAAACATTATTATAAATATCGCCATCAAAATTTATGCCAGCAATTGTGATTTCACGGTCTGTATCGTGGTGCTGATTGTGTTTTTTTGAGTTGCGACGTTGATATTGCACAACTAACCGTCACAATCCCGCCGATAAGCGCTGTTACGATTTGCGTCCAATCCATGGCTTTATCCCTCCCTCCCTTCCGTTTCGTCCGTCTTCCATTCGGCAAAAGGATTGGAGTTCGACAACGTGTTCATTCCTTTTTTGTCGGGCGATAAACTACCAGATCCTGAAATTGTTGCAAGTGCAGTGTCTGAAGACGAAGCATATTCCAATGAAATAAAACTGCTTTATGTTGCGGCAACTCGTTCGAAATATGGTCTCTATATGACTCATAGTGGTACATTGTCTCCACTGTTTCCAGAAGGCGCAGATAGTTATGATTCTCATGATGAGGAGGAAGTGGTATGAGCGCATATGACATTTTGGCGGCGCGGGGCGTAACCCGTTTATGCCATTTCACGAAGTTCCAAAGCCTGACGCATATCATTCCCTCGGCGGACGGTATTCTGGCGAGCAATTCGATTCGGCAAGACACAAAAAACGTTATTGATGCGGCGAGGTATGGAAGCGTCGCCAATCGGGCGGTTGTCAGGCGTGAGAAACACATATTCGCACCGTGCGTCATGGGGGCGTCGGGCAGTGTATTTCAGCAATAGCTTTTGCGTGCGAAGCCCGAGGGGTACGGCTCTTTGTTTGTTCCCTTTCCTTGGTTTAACAGGGTTAAGGTCTATGTAATTGTAAGAATATTTTGAATTCTTAAATTCTCGAGGACTTCGGACAGATGAGCAAAAAGCCGTCATATTGCTGAAAAATCGCATATATCCTTAAACTTGAAGACCGACGATAAATGCTAATTTTTGATTTCTAAATACATCTCAAATGCTTTCATTATTGAACTAAGGTCTGCGAGGTCAAAATCAAAACCTCGCGCCGAAGGCGTTCGTCGACGTCGGCGAAGGGGTTGGCTTCCCATACTCCAGAAGCACTATAAACTAAGATTATAGCACGTTAGTTATCTTAACGATAAATTAATTTAGGCCAAGACCCTCTTTTGGCGCAACCAAGCAATGGTGTCGCGCAGCGTTTCCGCAAGCTCGCGCGGGTGGAATCCAAGCTCCTTTTCAGCCTTTTCGTGCGAGAACTCCGCATTGCTGCTCAAGGTATATAACGAATATGCCGTGAACAGCGGCTGCTGCCGCCTTACCTTATAATATAACTCGGCAAGCGGCGCGGTCAGTTTGGCAAACCACAGCGGCAGAATCGACTTAATCTCCCGCAGACCCGTAATCTCGCTCAGCGCCTTCAAAAGCTCCGCCACCGTAAAGTATTTGTTCGCCAAGATATAGCACTCACCGGGGCGCCCTTTCTCGCAGCAAGAAACAACACCGTCCGCCACATCGCGCACATCAACAAAATCGTACCCTCCGCGGACTCCGACCGAAAGCTTGCCGCGGCAGTAGTCAATTACCATCGTGTTTAGGTGGTTGTTCCCTTCGTCGTAAGGCCCGAGAATCCCGGAAGGGTGCACAACGCTGGCATTCAGCCCGCTGGCCGCCGCATCCAGCACAGCGCAGGTTGCTTCCGCCTTGGTCTTGGCGTAATCACCGTTCACGCTTTCCGGGTTAAAATCTGCAGTCTCCAAAATGGTTTCGCCATGCGGCTTCTCAGGAATTGCGTGCACGGAACTGACATATACCAGCTTGCCAACGTCATTCTCCTTGCACAGGCGCAGAATATTGCGCGTGCCCTCAACGTTCACATCGTGCACCGCAGGGTTGGTTTTTGATGCGATAGACACAATGCCGGCGGCATGTATAACGCGCACGTCGTCGCCGTTAATACCCCTCAGCAACGGTTTAAGGCTGTCCGGCTCCAGCACATTGCCTGTAATGACCTCAATGCCCGCCTCCTTTATTTTATTCCGTTCACTTGGCAAGACAAGCGCACGCACACGTGAGCCTGCACCCTTAAGAGTCTGCAGCACGGCACTCCCCAAGTGCCCTGCCGCCCCGGTTAAAATATACAATGGTTCCATTTTGCCCCGCCTTTCTTAAAAACACCACCACGCCTCCTTCCTGCCACGCAGAACAGGGCCTATGTGTCATGCCTGTTATTATTATAGCACCAAATGCTTGGAATGAGACTCTTTTTTAGAAATATACTGAATTTATTATGATAAAAGATAGTAACAATCACCCAATGCCATAACCCACAACTGTTTCTTCCGCTCCCTCATTGACCTCACGGGCACGTATTTGCCACACCGTAAGCGTCTGCGGCGTCTTGCCATCTCGTGTCTGGCAGGAAAGCAAGCGCAGCTCCGCGCAAAAGTGTATATACAGTCTGCCGTCCGCACCGGCATAGCTCTGCGTCAAAGCCCAATCCAGTTCAGGTATACGATACGCGGCAACATAATCTTGCCCCAGCGGTGAGGACACGCGCGGAGCAGTGCGCGCGTTCGCTAACATCCAGCGCGCCAGTCCGATGCGGAATTCCTCGGCGGAGAGTATCTCCAGCGGATTCTGCTGCCCGCTCACAACAAAAAGTCCTCTGCTATTTCCCAAAAGTGTACATATGAAGTCTCATTCTCGTTTAGGATGTTTACAAACTTCTCTGTTACCTCTCGGGATGAGAAGTCACGGATTAATGGCTGAAACCCGCCTTCCAAACCAATGCCAAAGACAATCCTGTCCTGATTGGTAAAGTCATCCATATGCGCATGGATAACATGATAGCGTTTCATACAACCTCCAATGACTGATTTTACGGACCAGCGTCTGCCTTCTCATCAATTTTGCAAGCTACTGTTGAACCAAATGTGGCAAACATTCGTTCCGGCAATAACTCCGATAATCCCAAAAGATTTTTAACCAAAGCTTCCAAATCTTTTAATATTTCCTGCGGATCATCCAGAATCTCAAAACCCATCAAGTGTTGGGTGTAAAGTTCCACTTCATCAAGTGTAATACGAATCAACGCACGGCCTACAGTTTTAGAGTCAAACGGAATGCACCAGCCACGTTTTATGCACTCAGTCAACCAACGAGAAATAAACTCCGCACCGCCCTTTAAGAAGGTTTGCTGAAAAATCCGCCTTGCCTGCCGGCTGCGCAGTTGTTCAGCATTGACCAAACTGAATGCATAGCAGGCAAAATTATTATCCATCTTTTTCGCTTCATCAAAGAATATATTAATAATTTCTGTCAGGTTGCTCGCTTCCTTAAGCTCCGCCTCTATTCCGTCCAAATAAAGCTTAAACATGCATTCCGCGTGAATTAATACCGCCCGCCAAAGTTCTTTTTTGCTCGAATAGTGATTATATAAAGAAGAAACAGTTATCCCCGCAGTCTGCGCAAGCTCCTGCATGTGCATACCTGCAAAGCCTTTGTGCGCAAAAATCAACGTGGCCTCTAAAAGGATTCGTTCCTTTGTCACGCTGTTTTCATGCATGATTGGCAGAGGAATTTCTTTCCCAAATAAACGATACACCCAAATATCACCTTTAGCACTCCCCATTTATCCCGCTCCTTCACCAGTGCACCAAGTTGTTCAAATCGTAGTGCTTCTCACAACTTTGTTTAGATTATACTATATGTTTCTTCAGTATGCAGTACTATCTGACTGATATTATAGAGAATAAACGCTCGTTTGTCAAGTGTTGTCATCTAATTGAGATTTTTTTATAATAAAATCTAGCCATCAGCATGATTACATCGCTGATATGAAAAACATTCCAGCCTTCCCCCCCAAAAAAAAATATTTTTTACCTAATATTCATTATCTTTTCGCATTTGGGGATTGCAATTGTCGGCGCATTGTGCTATACTTCGTCTATAGATATCATAGTGGTATAAGTTTTATCGGCACATTGGCTGGCAAATTTTGCGTGTTTCTGCGTCTTATTCAGTTTTAAGATTACACAAATAACGTCATCTCAAAACGTCATCTCAAGAAGATAAGGAAGTGAAGCCTTGAAACGAGCGCTTTCCTTTATATTATGTCTGTTGTTGCTCCTTGGGGCGGCAGCGGGTGTTTTTACTGCCTCCGCTCAGGTTAAAGTAACTGTTCCGGACCGGTTCAGCATACTCACCGGAAATTTCGGATCCCCTGGCGAGAACAATGCACGCCGGCCTGAAAACGCCAGCTATGCGTGGCTTGAGGAAATTTTTATCCGTGAGGCTGCCGGTTCGCTTATCTATAGTGCGGTTGTGCCGATCGACTCATATCCTTTTAAAAGTACGCTAAAAAGCTTCCGGCAGGATGTTAAGGAATTCTTGGATTTGCTGGGTCAGGCCAAGGATCCCGTTGCTATGTTCAAAGATCTTGCCAATATATATGAACAGGTGCGCCTTGGGTTATCGCTTGTTGGTACAGGTGCCAGTGAATATGAACAGCGCACCTATCTGGAGCGCGAGAATGGCATAAAATTCCCGGACGAAAAGAATGCTACGGAATATGACTCCATGATGACCACCATTCTTTATGCGGTTGAACGCTATCAACTGGGGCAAGCTATCTTCGGGATTTCTGACTTTACGCTTCCGGCGGGTGTGTGGCTGGAGGAAGCCGCAGTCCTTGCGTTAAAACAATATTTCAAGTCTGATAAAGACTACTTCGGCAATGTTACAACGTTACGTGAGTTTGTTGTCACTATCATGAAGGCCTACCTCCGCTCGCAAAATGTGATTATGCCTGACAATGCAACCGAACAAGAGATTATCAGCGCGCTTGTTATTATTGGCGCCAAGCAGATTGGCTACACCAATGTGCCTTCTCCTGAAACAATGATCGAAGCGCAGCTCATCGCCTACGAGTTAGGTTCGGAAATTTTCATGCGCTATAAAGTAATGTGCCAGCCCGGCGCGCTTATGGAGGCAATGAGTTCCAGCGATCCCTCGGAAGCAATTGCACGGATTATTCTGGAAACAATGGTTCATGAGAAGAGCAACATTGACCCCACCAAGCTTTCTATGGATGATCTGTTTACTCAAACGCTCGTTTTTGGCTATTTTGCCCTCACTCCCGATTTTTACTCCGACGTTTATGAATATAACGTTCAACTTATGTACAAGCGTGATAATTTCTATCTCTCCGCCTTCTCTTATGCCCCGTTGATGGAGCCGATGGGGCTTTCCGACAACGTGACGCTTAAGGTCAACGGAGTTGAGGCATCATTGCGCAAACCGATTAACATTGGACTGGATTCTAATGAACGTGAGCAGTTGGTTGACTTAGAGGTGCATTATCGTGATGCGTCTAAAGGTGTTGATCAAACGCAGCACTATGTGTTTCACGTTTTCCAAGGCACCCAATCTCCGCCGGCCAATGAGCACAACTTGTTTTCAGCGGCAATTAAGATTTTTGATTTGACTGGCACAATCGGCACATTCTTTGCCCAAACGCCAAAGTCTACAGGATCGGTGGATCCCACCATCCCGCCAGGGTATGTACCGCCAACATTTAAGCCTAATTCCGGTATCCTTCCACCGTTGATACCCGATGATTTCGGCGCCGTGCTGGGCGCCAACACCGCAGTGCCGGCAAACGCTAAATCCGGCGCTCTGACCGCAGGAGATAACGCCCAAGGACTTGCCGCACTTTTAGAACGCCTGAAACAGGACAATCTATGGTTATATATCACTGGCGGCATGGTATTGATTGCAGGCGCAGTAACAGTTTTTATCCACGACCGCAAAAAACAAGAAGCCGAACACCTTGCTATGGGCTTTAAGCCAACCGGCAAAAAAAAGAAAAACAACAAACCCGATAACCGTTTCTAATCTTATATTTGAAATAAGACACCATCAAACACAAGTTTTTCTCTCCAAGAGGGAACACATGCGCAAATGTCAGCCGATGCTTCTGTATCGGCTGATTTGCGAAAAAAGATGGACAAACTGTCCAGGAAGGCTGGTAATACTATGGCTCTTGAGAAAATTCTAGTTGTGGACGACGACACCAATATCTGCGAGTTGCTCCGACTTTATTTGGAGAAGGAGGGTTACACAGTCACAATTGCAAACGACGGCGAGGCGGCGGTTGCCACATGCCGTGAGTTTAATCCGGCGCTGATTATGCTTGACATCATGCTGCCTAAGCTGGACGGCTGGGGTGTTTGCCGTGAGGTACGCAAAACCAGTGAGGTGCCCATCATCATGCTCACTGCCAAGGGCGAAACCTTTGACAAAGTGCTTGGACTGGAGCTTGGCGCAGACGACTATATTGTCAAGCCATTTGACGCAAAAGAAGTCCTTGCGCGCATTAAAGCGGTACTGCGCCGCTCGACGCCAACGCAAAACGACAAGGATGTTAAGGAAGTCCGTTACGATAAACTGGTAATCAACCTGACGAACTATGAGCTTCAGGTGGACGGCAAGCGCGTGGATACTCCGCCGAAAGAGTTGGAGCTTATTTTCCATCTTGCCAGCAACCCGAACAGAGTCTATACCCGTGACCAACTGCTCGACGAGGTCTGGGGGTTTGACTATTACGGCGACTCGCGCACCGTTGATGTGCATGTAAAGCGTCTGCGTGAAAAACTCGAAGGCGTTAGCGATAGATGGGAACTAAAAACAGTTTGGAGTGTGGGTTACAAATTTGAAACCAGAGCGTAAAAGCCGCGTACACAAGCGCGTGCACTTCCTCAAGTCCGGTCTGTTTCGGCGTTATGTTGTTACCATCAGTTCCCTCCTGATGGTGAGTTTCATTATCTTGGGGGCAGCGTTTCTGGTTACCATTGCACAGTTTTGGTCGGATGAAAAGCTGGCCCAACTGGGCGAGAACGCACAACGCATTGCGGAACGCACTCAGCTTGTCTTGTCGTCCAAATCAATCGAATCCGAACGTATGGTACTGTATACGCTCACAGAAACCGCTAACGCACTGAATACTGGGATTGATGAGGAAGCATATCCAGACTCATACCTGCGCACCGATTTATTGGTTGTCAACACCGAAGGGCAGGTTGTGTATTGCTCCGATATGCTCGCCTTTGGCACAAACGGCAAATATAACGTTAACGATAGTTGCCCAATTCACCAGAGCACTGTTTTACCGGCGGATTTAATGGAACATGCCTTGACCAAGCCATATCAAAGCGAAGGCACACTTGGCGGAATGTTTACAGAAAGCCGCTATTTTGCCTCCGTACCACTGTATGCAGGAGAAAAAAACACCATCAACGGCGCAATTTTTGCAACCGCACCGCTTACACAAGGGTTGCGCCCATATATCCAACAGATCACACTGCGTTACTTTAGCACGGTGATGGTTTCGCTTTTGCTGGCAATTGGCTTAATCGCTTTCCTCTCATACCGCCTCGCAAAGCCACTGCTGGACATGCAGCAGGCCGCAAGCCGTTACGCCATAGGCGACTTCAGCACGCGGGTATATTACCGCAAAAAAACGTGCGGCTCCCAAAATAGAGGGAAAAAGCGCCAAAAATATCCTGACGAGTTGTTTACACTCGTTGAATCCTTTAATAATATGGCACAGGATTTATCGGTGCTTGAGCAGACGCGCCGCAGCTTTGTCGCAAATGTTTCTCACGAACTCAAAACCCCCATGACCACAATCGGTGGATTTATCGACGGTATACTTGACGGCACAATCCCACCCGCGCGGCAGGAACATTATCTTGGCATTGTTTCCGGCGAGGTACGCAGATTATCGCGTCTTGTTACGGGTATGCTGAACATGAGCCGCATTGAAGCAGGCGAGCTACACATGAAACCCAAGCCTTTTGATATTTCCGAGCTGTTGCTGCAAACCTTGCTGAATTTTGAAAGACTGATTGAGCAGAAAGATGTGCGTGTAGAAGGAATTGATACCCTCCGGCCTGTGCACATTTCCGCTGACCGTGATATGATGAGCCAAGTGATTTATAACCTCTGCGATAACGCCGTAAAATTCGTTGACGGCGGTGGCATAATAAGCGTAAGCGCGTTGGATGAGGAGGACAGGGTCGTCGTTGCCATACGCAACAGCGGCACTGGAATTGAATCCCAAAATTTGTCCAGCGTTTTTGAGAGATTCTATAAGGTAGACCAGAGCCGCAGCTACGACACCAAGAGTGCTGGACTGGGGCTTTATATCGTTAAAACGATTATAGAGCTTCATGGCGGTAAAATCAGCGCCGCTAGTGTGGAGAATCAATATGCGGAGTTCAATTTCTGGCTGCCAAAGTAATTTCTATTCTGCAAATTTTCACACAATCAATTTGTTATCCACACATCAAGCTGGTAAATTAAACGCATGCAAAACTTAGGAGGACACGATGGACGAACATTTTAACAGACAAATACCGGAAACGCCTGGTGACGGCACACCGCCACCAATCCCTTTTGGCTCACATGATAAGCCTACCAACCCACCTGTGGATGAACTGCCACCCACGGAAGCTGACGCCCCCCTCCCGGGTTCGCCATTCGAGTCTTTCCCGCCCATTGATGAGGTAAATCCATCCGTTGATACTCATCTGCAACCCGGCACGCTTTCCCCTTCGCCATTGCCGTCTTCTGCGCCCGCGCTTGGCGGAGCGACTTACGTACCATTTGGTGCGCCGCAACCTGATTTGATTCAGCCGCCTTACGCAGCCTCTGGCGCACCGCCGCAATACCAAGGTGGATATCCGGCGTTTGCGCCAGGCACGCCTAACCAAGCGCCCGCTGCCTCACCCACCACCAAGAAAAAACATCCGGGACTTGTTGTGCTGGCGGTGCTGGTTTTCATTGTTATTGTCGTTACGGGTACGATCTTTATCTCCGACTTGATTGATAAGAGTAACACCGGCGGTCCGCTTTACGGCGACAACACCACTCTCAATCTCCAATCTACGCCCAACGCTGATGTGGAGATTCCCAAGTCTGGCACAGTGCTCACCAGTGAGCAACTTGTGGCAAAGCTTCAGCCGTCTGTTGTCGGCATTGTGCTGTTTTCCAGCCGTCAGGCCACATCCGTTGGCAGTGCCTCAGGGATAATCATGGGAGAAGACAGCACCAAAAAATACACCTATATCATCACCTGTGCCCATGTTATTAACGATACGTCCGGACTGACGGTTAAGGTTCAGTTTGAGGATGGCAGTCAAATCAACGCAGACATTGTCGGCTATGACACACGCACGGATTTAGGCGTAATCCGCATTAAAAAGACCGGGCTTAAGGCGGCGGAGTTTGGCAATTCTGAAACGCTGAAGGCTGGTGAGCCTGTGTGGGCAATCGGCAACCCGGCTGGCATGGATTTTTACGGCTCCGCAACAACTGGCATTGTTTCCAGCATTGGGCGCGACATGAAAAGCGAAAATGAAATGAAGCTCATTCAACATGACGCGGCAATCAATCCGGGTAACTCCGGCGGTCCTCTGGTTAATAAATACGGTCAAGTTATTGGCATTGTTTCACTCAAAATCGTCAGCGATGACATTGAAGGTATGGGCTTTGCGATTCCAACTACTCCCGCGAAGGAAATTATTGACAAAATCATAAAGAACGGCTATGTTCCTAACCGCGCACGGCTTGGCATTTCCTTCATTGAAGCTTCGCAGAGCTACAAATACAGCCCTATCCTGCAAATGAAGAAATTGCCGGTCGGTTCGCTGATCATCATGGCCATTGACAAAAACGGCGCTTTGGCAGATACTGACGCTCGTGTGAATGATCTTATCGTAGCAGTCAACGGAAAGAAACTGGATAAATCTGACATACTGCTTGAGGTTATTCAAAAGAGCAAGCCCGGCGACACACTAATGCTGAGCCTTGTGCGCGTTTTCAGCGACTACAGCACCCAGGAATTTACAGTCAAAGCCAAACTGATTGAAGATAAGGGCGATTCCAATACAGTTACTCCGGAAGACCCCGACGTTCTGTTACCGTTTTAACAGGCAAGAAATCTGAGGGGTACGGTACGCCGTACCTCTTTTTATTTTTGTATAGCCGCAGAAGATTTCGACACACTATACTTGTTTATATCAGTGTTGTGGTGGTACAATTTGTCAGCGCTGATTAGGGTAGGTTGACCTTCGGCCCACCTTAAATTCTCAAAAATGAAAGGACGTAAAACTATGAAGAAAATTTTCTCCCTGCTGCTCAGCATTCTATGCTTCAGCACATTATTTGCCGCCTGAAAAAGCATACCCAAAACACCTAACCCCTCCACCACACCCACGATTGCAACTACGCCCACACCTACAAGCACCGCGCCTGCTCTGACCACTGTTTCCACCAAAACTGAAGAATTCGGCAAGGCAAGGTTAGAGTATCTTGTCGCCGAAAATTTTGCGGATGAGGATGTTGAAGACAAGCTCAATGAAAACCTGAAAACCTTTGGTTTAGTTGCGCTGAAGGATGTTGAAAAGGAAGCCGATGCGCCAGACGTCAATTCCAAGGCAGAATACGCTGTCATTGGCAAAAAGTATATCTCTGCGATTTCTAAATCTGCTGAAACCAAAACCGGTGCTTCTTATCCTACAAATTCCATTAAAACAAAAACCTTTGATCTTACCACGGGTGAAGCTGTTGGCAGCAACGGACTGGGCAATTTTATAAAGCTTGACACGGCGTTCAAAGCTTTGCTCGAGGATAAAGCCAAAACCAAAATTATTTATCCGACTACGGAGGACAGCATTAAAGACGCGAACGCTGTACTTGCCAAAGCATTTGTCGATGACGTAAAAGAACCTGAATCCCGTTATGCGTTGGCTGAGGATGGCTTTTTGTTCTATCTGCCCGAGCGGACCCATGCGGAGGGCGATTACTGGCTGTTCAAGCTCAGCTACACGGACGCTAAGGATGTATTGAAGGCAGATTTTGCGGAACTGATAAAATAATATCACGCTGTATTTTCACGGGCGTAGACTTCGGTTTGCGCCTGCTCTTGTTTTTGTTTGTGAAAACGCGTATAATATTTAAAGTTATACGCAAATTTGTTCCTGTACTTAGCGGCAAATCGCCGTATCACGCATAGACTCTGCCGGAGGTGCCATAAATGACGGACAAAAAGCTTACGTTCCGCCGAATTGCCGCAATTTGTGTGGTGTTGCTGTGCTTTGTAGGTTTTCTATCAGCGGCAGGTTACTATCAGGCAACGAATGGCGTAAACGTGGTATCGCAGGGCGACTTGACGCCAATCCCCGCCGCCCGCGGCGAGATAGTGGACACAAACGGCGTTCCGCTTGTCGTTAACCGCCAGTCTAACAACCTTATATTTAAGGCGGGGCTCTTTCCCTCTTCAAAACAGCAAAAGGAACGCAATGAGCTGATTTTGTCGCTTATACGCCTTTTAGAAGACAAAAAAATCAAGTGGCTGGATAAACTCCCGCTTGAGTTTGACAAAAACGACAGCATCCGATTTTCTGAGGATCGTGCTTTGGATATTGCTTGGCTCAAAAGCAAAGAAATGCTCTACGTCAATGACTACGCTACTGCCGCGGACTGCTTTGCTGCGCTGGTTGACCGCTTTGAGCTAAAGGAATACAAAAAAGAGGACCAGCGCAAGCTTGCCAGCGTCAACGCCGAGTTATGGCACCAAGGCTTCCGCGTTAGCGCACCGTACACCTTTGCACAGGATGTGCCATCCGACCTGATTGCGCAAATAAAGGAGCAAAATGAAAAATTTCCCGGCGTGGACACTGAGATCGTGCCCGTACGCGAATATGCAATCGCGGGCGATATTATGCCGAATATACTTGGGCGCGTAGCTGCGCTTGATCCGGATGAATATAGCCGGCTTAAGTCACAAGGTTACCGCATGAACGATTTCATTGGTAAAAGCGGTCTGGAAAAAGAGCTTGAGAACACACTGCGCGGCAAAGACGGCAAGAAGCGCATTACCCTCAACCGCGATGGCTCACTGACAGAGGAAATTATTGAGCCACCGGTGCAAGGCAACACGGTTGTACTAAACATTGACGTCTCGCTGCAAAAGTGGCTCATGGAAAATTTTGCGGATTTTACCGAGAATACACTCAAAGGTAAGCGGCTAAAGTATGCGGCCGGCAGCGTGATAGTCATGAACCCAAACACCGGGGCCGTGCTTGCATGCGTTAGCTACCCAACGTATGACATCACCAAATTTGCAGAGCTTTTGCCCGCGCTTGACAAGGCTGAATCCCGCCCGCTTTGGGACAGGGCGCTCATGGCGGCGTTCCCGCCCGGCTCAACAATCAAACCGTCCGTGGCGGTTACCGCACTGCAAGAGGGCGTAATAACAAAGGACTCTACCTTTTTTTGCAATGGTACGTATACCTATGGCGGCGCGGCCTTTCGTTGTCCTCAAGCGGGTTTGCACCCACCGCACGTCAACGTCACAAAGGCAATAACCTCCAGCTGCAATACTTTCTTCTATAACTGCGCGGTAAATCTGGGGATTGATAAGGTTAACACCTATCGTTCGCTGTTCGGGCTTGGTCAAGTAACAGGAATTGAATTGCCCGAATCAGCAGGAATTCTTGACAGCCCCGAATACCGCGAAGCACACGGTCAAGAGTGGCAGGCAGGCTTGACGGTGCAGTCCGGCATTGCGCAGGGCGACAACGTCTTTACACCGATTCAAGTGGCAAACTACATTGCAACGCTCGCGAACGGTGGTACGCGTTATGTACCGCACGTCGTCAAGGAGATTAAGAGCTACAATCTGAGCGAAACTATATTGACCAAAGAGCCGGAGATAGCGGCAAAGATCCCTGTCAGCGCGGAAAATATGAAAATTGTTCAGGAAGCAATGAACAAAATGCCAAAGGGCGACGTGCGCTTTGGCAAGATGCCCGTTGAAATCGCCGCAAAGACCGGTACGAATCAGCGTAATGTAGAGGGCCTTAAGGGTGCGGTCAGCGACGGCTGGGTGATGAGTTGGGCGCCATATGAGAAGCCGGAAATCAGCGTGATGACTTTTGTGGAGCTGGCGTCTGGCTCAGGCGTAACGATTCCGTTCACAACCAAACTTTATAATTATTATTTTGGGCGCAGTGCATCGTTCCCAAAACCGCAGGGAGAGAATGTATTGCTTGGATAAGCTTGTAATTTGCAAGCATTTTCGGTATAATTTTGCACAGAGCTATCAATTCGGGAGGTTGAAATGCCAAAACGCCTGCTCATGGGCAACGAAGCCATAGCCCTTGGCGCACTACGCGCAGGAGTGCGTGTGGTAACGGGCTACCCCGGTACACCCTCCACGGAGATTTTAGAAACTGTGGCAAAAGCGCACCAGCCCAGCGTGCATGTAGAGTGGAGCGTCAATGAAAAGACGGCGCTGGAGGTTGCGGCAGGAGCGGCATGGGCAGGTGCGCGTGCACTCGTTACAATGAAGCAAGTTGGGTTGAACGTCGCCTCCGACCCGCTGATGAGTCTGAATTACGTTGGCGTAAAGGCAGGCATGGTGATTGCCGTCGCAGATGACCCAGGGCCAATCTCCAGCCAAACTGAGCAAGACACGCGCCGCTTTGGTGAATTCGCAAAGCTTGTTGTATTTGATCCCTCCAGTCCGGAAGAAGCATACTTAATGGTTGCCGATGCATTCGCCGTTTCAGAGCAAATCAGCCGGCCTGTTATTCTGCGCCCAACAACGCGTGTGTGCCACAGCTATGCCACGATTGAGGTTCTGCCGGACATTCCGCAGGCTTCATCGCCGCCCATATTTGACCGCGACAAGGAACGCCGCGTGATTTTCCCCGCGCTCACCAAGGCGCAAAAGCCGATTATTGAAACCACGCTGCATGAATTGGCAACTACGCTTGCCGATTATCATGGCAATGTTTTGCGCGGTGGCGAGCATTCACAGAAAAAGGGCATTGCCTGTGGCGGCGTGAGTTTTGCATATGCACAAGAGGCTCTTAAGGGTTTGCCGGAAAATTACAAGCTGTTAAAAGTCGGAACCGTACCATTCCCCAAAAAACTCGCTCGCAAATTTTTAGCCGGGCTTGATAAGGTTCTGGTTCTTGAAGAACTTGACCCAGTAATTGAGGATGCTCTGGTTGCCATTTGCGGACAGGACAAGCTGCCAGTGCGCATGCTTGGCAAGCGCACTGACACTACACCAAACGTCGGTGAGAACACCGTGGATCATATGCGTAAGCTCATATCTGAATTTCTGACTGACGGCAAAGCGGCTCAAGCGAAAAATCTCCCATTACAACCTCAAGTTCCCCACTCACCTCCGCCACGCCCGCCGGTGCTGTGTGCCGGATGTCCACATAGGGGCGCATTTTTTGCCGTCAAACAGGCGTGCAAAGATAAACATGCGGCGTTTTGCGGAGACATCGGTTGCTATACCTTGGGTAACGCACCGCCGCTCGATATGGTTGACACATGCTTGTGCATGGGCGCAGGTATATCTGCCGCGCAGGGTTTGAAAACCGCCGACCCGGCGCTTGATGCCATTGCCTTCGTGGGTGATTCTACGTTTTTCCACACAGGCATTCCCGGGATTATCAACGCTGTGTATAACCATCATAATATACTGGTTTGCGTGCTGGATAATCGCAATACCGCCATGACAGGCAGTCAGCCACACCCCGGCTTGGGCAAAAATGCCGTGGGAGAAGCCGCACCGGAGTTGAGCATCCCTGCCATACTCACTGGCATAGGAGGCTTGGAGTTGGTGCGCGTCAATGCGTTCGATGTCGCGGCAGGCACTGCAGCGGTACATAATCTTTTGGGCAAGCCGGGCGTGCGTGTAATTATCTTTGAAGGCGCATGCATTGCAGTCGATAAAACTCCGAAAGCTGCTGCCAATATCAATATTAATGTGTGCACAGGCTGCGGCGCATGTATCCGCCGATTCGGCTGCCCAGCAATTATTTGGCAAAACGACAAGGCGGCCATTGACCTGACGCTTTGCACTGGCTGCAGCGCATGTTTTTCTGTCTGCCCAACGGGAGCAATCGGCCCGTAAGCATGAGATATTGGAGGAAAGAATGAGTGTAACAATCGTTAATCACCCGTGTTTACAACACAAAATCACGCTTCTCCGGGATTCGACAACCGAAAATGCCGCATTCCGCGCACTTTTGCTGGAGGTTACGCAATTGCTGGCGTACGAGGCGACGCGTAGCCTTCCGCTGGAAAACATACAAATCAGCACACCCTTGGGCGATGCGCAAAGCCCCATCTTGGGTGGACGCAAGCCCGCAGTTGTTGCGCTGATGCGGGCAGGGCTTGGCATGGCGGATGGTGTGCTGCGCCTGTTACCGTCCGCACCGCTGGGGCATATTGGCGTTTTTCGTGACCCGGAAACGCGCGAGGCAAAGACGTACTATTGCAAGCTACCGGCAGACTTATTGGGACGTACCGTGTTGGTTATTGACGCAGTGCTGGCAACAGGTCACACGGCTGCCGCTGCATGCGGTTTGCTTAAACGAGCGGGCGCAGGGCAACTTGACTATCTGAGTGTGCTTGCGGCACCTGAGGGCATTATACATTTGCAAAAGGTACATCCGGACGTTTCGATAACCTGCGGTCACCTTGACGAGGGCTTGAATGAGGATGGGTTTATTATTCCCGGATTTGGCGATTTGGGTCGGCGGCTTTTTGGCACGGCATAAAAATAATAACAATATTTTTACAAAATATTCACAGATTGCGCTATTTTCTGATGTGGAATAATAACCGCGTTTGTCTGTGCTATACTGTCATCAAGCAAAGAATATATCCCATAAAAACGGGATATATTACCAAAAAGGAGATAGAACGATGTTTGCAAACATCCGTGAGTTGCTGGAAGCAATCTTTGAGGCACTGAAAGCCTACCTAAACAACAGCAACCTTGATTCTGTGTTCGACCTGTTGTTAGGTTTGGTGCGTTCTGGTCAAAATGCCGGCAAATAAATTCCGGCATTATTCTCGTATGGAAAAAAGTTTCCGTTGAGTTGTGCTATAATTATTTCGGAGTTGCTGTGCTTTTAGGCATAGCTCCCAACATTTCAAGGAGGTTCACTATGCCGGAACTACCGAACATTGGCGATTATTTCAACGAGCCTGACCTGAGCGGTGTTGATATTGGTCAATTTTTCCAAGATTTGTTCCAATATATCGCCACCGGATTTGCCAGGATTTTCCAAAGCGGTACTTGGGACACCATCTGGAACCGCATTGTACAGTGGTTTGGTTGGGCTTATCTGGTTCCGCCAGAAAACTAAATCGTCTAATCGCACAAGCATTGGAGAAGGGCGTCTTTGTGGACGCCCTTCTCCAATGCTATAAGGGCGGGATGCACCCGCCCTTATACATTTACACAATTTCGCTCGGTTTTGGCACCTTTGTTATAACAAAACTTTCCATATCATGTATGTTGCCGTGCTTTCCGCTAGGACCACTTGCGCGTTTCCCCTGCATCTGCATGCTTTCGCCTTGGAAAGTCAATAGTGTAGCAGTAAATTCCGGTGTAGCCGGAATAATGGTCAGCTTTCCAATGCTCTTACCGGTGCCACTAACGCTGCCTCTCCCTCCATCTTCAATTTGCGTGAGTGTAGAATTCGCCCACTCCGGTGTGCTTGCATGATAACTATGACTATGTCCGCTTATTGTCAAGTGCACACCAAGCTTGAGCAACTCATCCTGATAACGCTTCTGCATGCTTTTGTTAAGCAGTTTATCAGTTTCGCTCATGTTGATGTAGCCTGCCGCTTCCGAAGTACCGCCTGATTCGTGCGCAAACCAACGGTCATGGATAAGCACAATGCGGTATTTGTCTCCGTCCGCAGGCTTGAGGCTCTCGAACCAATCCAACTGACGGGCAAGATAATCCGCCCCAGTGTATTGATCCTCGTGCTCCCATGCGTCGCTGTCCCATTCACTCTCAGCGCTATCCAGCACAGTGAATATGTAATTCCCGCGTTCAGCCTCATAATAAAGCTTATCCAAACCAAGCAAACGGTCAATGTCCTGCAAGCCCATATAATTTCCGCGCACCTCGTGGTTGCCGCGCACAAATATAGCTGGAATTTTGCCGCCGAATGTAGCTTCTGACGCGCCACCAATTATACAACTTACAACATCCGCTTCGTCAGCATAATAGTTGACATAATCGCCCAAGAGCAACACTAAATCCGGCTCAACATTGAATGCGTCTACAGCGCGCTTCATGGTAGGCATTTGCTCATGCCAGTCAGATAAGGCCATAATCTTTGGATTTTCAATCTCTCTGCTGCCTTTAAAGTTCACTGCGTCACCAAGCTGAAGCATTTTCCCATAATTTGCCTTGCCAACATGGGCAATAAGACCATACTTTACCTCGCGCACCCATAGGCTGTAGCTGTTATTCTCCAATTCCTCACGCGGCACACGTATGGCGTGTATCTTACCAATACGCCGTAGCACGGTGTCCGTTGAGTAACGCTCCTTCTCCTTCCCACTGTAGGAATAGCGGACAAATCCCTGCGTTTCCTTATCCGTAGCAAAGACAATGGAGTATTCGCCTGTGCCGGTGTCAAGCACCACTGGACCAGCTAGCAGCTTTGGTTTACCAGGATCAGCCAACGACAGCACCATGGTTGCCACAAACGATAGTGCAAGCACACCAGAAATCACCTTGCGAGAAGTTTTCTTCATATCCAGCCGACTCCAAACCAACAGTAGAAACGGCACACCAATGAGCGCAACAACCCACGGCACAGTCTGCGGAAGCGAATAAGTGAGCGGTGCAGGGCGCGCAATCACCGAGCAGATGTAGTTCATTATCTGGAACAAAATGCCCAGCAGTGACGAGAGCACAAACAACACAGTCACCACAATGTTGCCGATTTTGCTGCGCCAGCCTGAGCAATAGCGCACCAAGGCATAGATGGCGAAAATTGCGTTAGCTATCATCACAAAAAAGACAATCTGTGCCAGACCTTCGATTTTTGTTTCGTGGTCAATAAACACCCAACCAACCTTGAATGCCCATTGAATCACCGGCGCTGCAATGCTGCTTATGGTAAATAGGTACATCACCAGCGCAACGATTCTGTTTGGCCGCTTCTTGCTAAATTCTCTCTTTGCCACAGGATCCTCCCGATTATATATTTTAAACGCAAACAACGGCTTCCTTATTTGTATGAAAACCACAGGACTGCAATGCACAGATTGTTAACCTGCGCTTAATATTTTTTGTAGCTTAGGCTACTTTCTTTCCATCCTTAAGGCGGACTTTGCCCAAGAACGGGATCTTCAGGAAGCCGGAGAATGTGTTGTCCTCAAACTCAAAGTGGCAGGTAATGTCCTTGCCAGGGAGCAACGAAATGCGTGCCACTGCATCTACTTCATTTGTTTCCTCGTTTGCTTCAATCTCAATGATTTCCACATCGGGAATATCCACATCAGGGATTTGCAGTTCAACGCCATACTCTCCATTATTATCGAAGATTTTGATGCTAGCGTCGCCTTTAAAGAAAAGCGTGTCAACGCGGCAAGCCCAAGAACCAATTCCAACCATTCTAATTCCTCCTGAAAATTAAAGTATTAATAGTATACAATTGCGTACAAAAAAATGCAAGTCGTTTTTGTGAATAATCTATGAATACCATGCATTTTTTCGCAAAAAGCGGCGCTATTAACAAAAAAACGCGCATAAATTGGGAAATATAGTCTTTAAATCTATACAAAAATTAGAAATGTAAAGCGCTTATAAACAATTATGAACAAAAATTTTTCTTGAAAAAGTGGTTTAGTTCTGCTATAATTAGTCTCATCCAAGAGAACTTGGTTCTCGCCAATAGATAGTTCCGGAGCGAAATATGCTAAAAAATGTAACACCACTCTTATCCCCAGAATTACTTAAAGTGCTTTCAGAGATGGGGTGCGGCGATGAGATTGTCCTTGCGGACGGTAATTTTCCGTCTGCCGCAGTGGCGCGTCGCCTTATCCGTGCGGACTCTGCTAATGTCAACGCACTGCTGGACGCAGTACTTTCTGTGATCCCGCTTGACACAAACGCAGAGGGGCCACTTGCGTTAATGGGCAACGCTCCCGCGCAGTCAGAACCGCCTATTTGGAATCGTCTGCGTTACTTAGTGGAGCGGCACGAAGGCGAACGTAAATTTCAAGTACTTGAGCGTGACGCTTTTGTTGAACGTGCAAAACGCGCGTATGCGATAATTGCCACAGGCGACCGCGAATTATGCGCGAGCATCATTTTGCGCAAAGGACTCGTTGTGCTCGACAGCAAGGACTTTAGGCTGTAATTTAAAAGCATGCTTATACATAAAATTAAGGCACGATTTATTGTGCCTCTAAAATTTTATCTATTTGGCTTATAGCAACCTCGCCGCGCTTTCGTCCAGCAACGCAATAACATTGCCATGAGTGCGCAGGAAGCTTGCCGGGCACTGTCCACTTATTTCACCACGGAGCATACCATAAACCGCCGTTGCTTTATCTTCACCCGTCGCGATGAGCAATATTTTTTTCGCAGTCAGAATTGTGCCCATACCCATAGTCAGCGCACAGCGTGGCATTTCATCTTCCTGTGCAAAAAAGCGCCGATTAGCCTGAATTGTGTCCTGCGTCAGTTCCACACGGAAGCAATGGGCATGCATTTTTTCCGCCGGTTCATTAAAGCCAATATGTCCATTGCGCCCAATCCCCAATAACTGCAAATCTACTCCACCAAAAGCCGCAAGTTCGGCTTCGTAACGCGCGCATTCCGCTAAGGTGTCCTGCGCTAGCCCATCAAAAAAATACACATGATCCGGACGAATGCCCACTTTGTTAAACAATTGCTCCTGCATAAAATAACGATAACTCTGGTCATTTTTGGGCGAAAGCCCACAGTATTCATCCAAATTGAATGTCTGAGTGGCGCTAAAATCAACTTTTCCCGCAGCAGCACGGCGTGCCAACTCCTCATAAGTAGGAATTGGTGTACCCCCGGTTGCCAGTCCGAGGACAGCATTCGGCTTTTTTTTCAGAACTTCACAAAAAAAATCCGCTGCAACGGCGGCAATTTCTTCTTGCGTCTTAAGGATGTGGACATTCATGTGTTCATTTCCTCCTGTTTACTATATGGGCGAGCGTCCTGCCCGCCCAAAATCCATCACGGAACATCAATACATTTCTGAGTCATCCGGCTCAAACAGGCGTTTACCAACCTCGCTCAGCAACAAGCTAAGCTCATTCAACGCATTGCGTGCCAACTGCCGCATGGCAGGATATCCATAGAAAATCTGCGCGGCGTGCCGTAATATTTTTTGCGATATAGTCTTAGCTCGGTTTTTAAGGTGCGTACCCGTACTCCAACCCTCAAGCTCAGCTGTCTGCTTATGAACAAAGTCCTCCGCCTCGCGCACATCCGCTGTCACCTGCGCTCCCGCAACCTTGTCTGGAATTACCCAAGCAGTCATTCTGCCAAGCAAAGAGTTGATTTTATCCATCATGGAGCGAATATTAGCCGCAGATTTGAACGAGCGAAGCCAGTCAATAGCAAACAGTACCAGCACAATCATCAGGATTATTCGTTGAATATTCGCCGGCACAAGCGCAAACAGCTTTTCACTGAGCGGATGGAAAATATACAGCACGCCGAGGGCTGCAACACCCCAAATCATGGTATGTCCAAGGCAAATGCGCCCTTGAAGGTTAAACGGTTTGTTGGTATAGTCCCACCAGCGGGCGTGGAACAGCTTTTCCATTGTAAGCGATGTGACAAACTCCAAGGCGTCACACGCGACCATACCGCCCAGCGCAACCAGCAGCGGCGCAAAACTAAAAGGATTGCTGAACCAATCGACGGACAACGATGCATTTTGTATTGGCGAGAGACAGACCAGCATAACCAACACCCCGCCTCCGTAGATTGGGCAAAGCGGACCTGTGAGGAAGCCGCGGTTGATCCATTTGTGAGCAAAAATGGAGCAGACGATAGACTCCAACACCCACCCGAGAAAACTATAGAAGAAAAAATACAGCGCATATTGACCTATTGGGTACATTTCAGCGCCCCCTTCATTAATTAAAGTGCAACTCCGTGTCATGCTCAAAACGCCGCCGGACAGACGAAAACCGCGCTATGAGCACATCAAAATTCGCACAAATTTTGTCCGAAAGACTCACCATAATGGACTCGCGGTAAATGGGCGGTATTGGCGTAAACGGGAACATGTGGCGGTGTATGCAGTCCGCTGTGCGCTTATCGACTTCACCAAGCAACAAGCAGGCATTCTTCAGCGCACGGCTCGGGTGAAGCACGCCATGCCAGCGGTGTGACTTGTCGGAAAAATCATGCCAGTCATAGTAGTAAAGATCGTGGAGCAAACCACCTCGCGCAGCAATTTTAGAGTCACCACCATAGCGCCTACAAAGAGAATACGCCACATAGGACACACAACGCACATGGGTTAGCAACGTTGTGGGTATATGGTGCGGGATCACTTCAAGACTTTTGAACTCAGGTGTTGCCAGCAAGTCCACAATATATCTCATATATTCCGGCTCAGCGTCCTCCTGCTCTCCAGCCGCCAGAAGCCGGGCTTTGCAGTACGTTTGCCACGCGTAGCTCATGGTGTATTCGCTACCGCTTGCAGTTCTGCAATTTTGTTCAACTTCTCCCAAGGGATCTCCAGATCATCGCGCCCAAAATGTCCGCCTGCGGCAACCTGGCGGTAGATGGGACGGCGCAAATCCAAATCACGGATGATAGACGCAGGACGGAAATCAAAAACCGCATTCGCAATCTCCGCGAGCCGGGCGTTGGTGTATTCACTTGTGCCGAAGCTTTCAACAAAGACTGATAACGGCGCCTCAACACCGATTGCGTAGGCAAGTTCAATCTCAACCTTGTGCGCAAGTCCTGCTGCCACAAGATTTTTTGCAGCCCAGCGCGCTGCATATGCCGCAGATCTATCTACTTTAGTTGGATCCTTGCCACTGAATGCGCCACCGCCATGACGCGCGTAACCACCATAAGTATCGGCGATGATTTTGCGTCCGGTCAGGCCACTGTCTCCTTCGGGGCCACCGGTAACAAAACGCCCAGTGGGGTTTATATAATACTTTGTATCAGTATCAAGTAGCTTCTCTGGGATAACAGGCCTGACGACGTTTTCAATGATCTCTGCACGCAATTGCTCCATTTCAATGTCCGCCGCGTGCTGAGACGAGATAACCACCGCATCCACACGAACAGGTCCGCCATCCTCACCAAATTCAACCGTCACCTGGCTTTTGCCGTCTGGACGGAGATATGGCAGAATACCGTCCTCACGCACCTTTGTGAGTCGCTTAGTCAGCTTATGCGCAAGGCTGATTGTTAACGGCATAAACTCCGGTGTTTCATCGCAGGCGTAGCCGAACATCATACCTTGATCCCCCGCGCCAAGACGATCCACACCCATTGCAATATCTGGCGACTGACCGTCAATCGCGGTTAACACTGCGCAAGTTTTACCGTCAAATCCGCTTGCGCCGTTTTTGTAGCCGATATCCTGAATCACTTGCCGTGCAAGGTTCTGAATATCCACGTAGCTATCCGTGGTGATTTCGCCCATAACGAGCACAAGACCAGTGGTGCAGGCAACCTCGCAGGCAACGCGTCCATTTGGATCCTTTTCAAGGATTGCGTCGAGTACGGAATCGGAAATTTGGTCGCAGATTTTATCCGGATGCCCCGCTGTAACAGATTCAGATGTAAAAAAAGTGTGTGCCATAAAAAAGCTCCTCTCATTTTATCTGTGCATAAGTATAACGCATTTTTGTTTATAAGTCAATGCCTAGTTAATACATATTATTTCAGGTGTAATTTTCTCTTTTTGAAAACAAAAAGGAACGCCCCCAGTAAGGGGGGCGTTCCAAACACACAAACCGCACGCAACTAATGCGCCATGCTGTAAGTTTAGCTAAAGAAGAATCCGAAGATTTTCTTAATCCAAGCAAAGATTGTTACGAAGAACTGGATGAATCCGTTCTGCGCAATACCCTTGTCTGGGGTGAACACACTTTGGAAGTATCGGTTATAGAACGCGTTAGCGTTTTTGGCAAACGCTGCACTGTAACCCTGCAGACTCAACATATGCTCATAAACATCGCGGACTTCTTTGTTAACCGACTGCCAAGTTTCATAAAGCGGTGTAGTAACAACGCTTATTCCATAGCTGAGAGTAAACATTGCATTGAGCACAATGTCTGCGGAGTAAACTGTGCGCCCATCAATAGGCGAAACATAGTAGCCCAACTCAACGAACTTACGGATATCCTCCAACGTTTGTTTGACTATGGTATACGCAGGATTTTTGAGTCCGTTCGCTACCAAGTAGTCAAGGACTGCCTGTTCGTTAAGAACTGACGCGCCCACTGTGTTGATGACGAAACTGAGAATTGCGGTCAACATGTTCGCCGCATCGTTATCGCTGACGTTGATATAGATTGCATCAGATGCGTCACTGAGAGCCGTATACGATGCCTTTGTGCCGATGACCAAGGCCGTGATGGCCGCATAATCAATACTCAAATTCGTGTCGGCAAGCAGACCATCGACGATTCCTGCCACGTCAATTGAAACGCTGATGGGCTGAAGCTCCGGATAGATTGGATTGATGTCTTCGATGACTGCATTCACCGGCGCAAGGAGTTTATCAATGCACTGCTGTAGGTTGGTGCTGTCAATGAAGTAGAGGATACTGGGCAGGATCTTCAGCAGATTTTGCGTCGGATTGGCCAGAACTTCATCAATCGTGTTAAGAATCGGGCTGAGGATAGCACGGATTTGATCCGCACCGCTCATCAAGTCAAAGTCTGCAGGAGTGGCGATGCTCTCCAGTTTATCCTCACCAAGGCCAATTACAAACGCTTCAAGAATTGGAGTAACTGCGTATTTGTAACCATTTGTGCCGTTTACCGAGAGTACATATTGCAGTTGGCCACTGCTGATTTCGGTGTACTCAAGGATATCAATTTTGCTGCCCGACAGGAGCAGACTGACAACCGGCATTGCGGGTGCAAGCAAATCAATGATTGCGTTCACAAAGCTGTTGCGGTCTGTGATCGTCACAGAACCCGGAGTGTAGTCGAGGAACGGCGTAAGGATTGCCGCTATATCGACTGGCTGCTTACCTTGCGGTCCGTTGATGAAGACGCTCTCTTTGACAAAATCAACCACAGAGATATCAGAGATCTTCATAGTGAGAATGTCGGTCGGGAGAAGGTCCTTGACAAAGTAAACAAGTTTCTCAAAGTTATCCTGAGTGTAGAGAGCTTGCCCCAAAAGGTCAGTCAGGAAGGTATCAAGCTGCTCGCTGCCGTTCTGAATGTTATCCTCAAGAACGCCCGTTACAGAACCCAAGGGCTTGCCGAAGATAATCGTCCAGACCTTGTTTACAAAGTCGTCCAGATGTGCGTAGGTGTAATCCACATGTGACTGGGTCCACCACTCGTTATGACCAACGCCACCAGTACCAAGGTTCGGGAACTTGTCGGCTGAGTCGTAGACGATAGGGGTCTGCGGAATATTATCCGGGAAGAAGATGTTATAGAGAACCTTTAGGAGCAGGTGCGGTTGTTGCTCAACGCGGATAAGGATGCCGTTGATGGGATCCTGAATTTCTCCGCCAAACAGACCGGGATTGCTCTGCGCAATCTGCACAAGCGCACGCGTAATGTTGCAGAAGGAGCTGGCAGCGTCGGTTTCAACACGCGGATACTTTCCTGCCTCGGAGGCGCCAATGACAGCAGGCAAGTTGGTAAGGGAGGTGTACTGCTTCACGTCGCCGGCAGCAAAGCTTTGCAGGGTATTGATTGTGAGCAGATTGTTCAGGTCAAGACCTAACCCACTTAGGTCGAGAGATTTATTGATTTCGGCCGACAGAATATCCAGAATGCCGTCCAAGCTGAGGTACTGCTTGAATTGATCCGCAAGCGGATAAATCGGACGGAGTGTATCGATCCAAACCAGCGGCGCCTTGAGCAGGTTCTTGGCCGAATCGAACAAACCGGTTGAGGATGCAATGAAGAACATGATCTGCGGCAGACGCTCCAGCACCTCATCAATTGGGTCGCTGAGGATTGTGGAGAGCCCCGTAAAGATCGGGTTCAGCAATGCATTGATGAAGTCGGCGCCATTCAGCTCACTAATTTGCGCCTTGCTGAGCAGGCCGTCCGTGAAAGTCAAGCCCTCCATTAACGGGATAAACCCGTAGCTGTAGCCATCGTAACCCGGGAGTGTGATGGCATCCAGAAGCGTAATGTCGGTATCAAGCAGAATTTTTTTGAGGAATGAAGCGACCGGCGAGAGGAACTTGCCAATTGCCGCTTGGAACTCCGCTTGACTCTCAATGACATCGTCGCCATTGCCAACACCGGTCCAGAAGGTGGCGGTATTATCCGCCCATGTGGTATACTGCGCGATATCAAGGTCGGGCAGCAACTCGGCAATCAGCGGCAGATAATTGGCCAAAGCCGCATTGTTGATAACGTTGTCGTAGAGCAGATTCCACACGAAGTCGAACGTTGTGTTGTTGAAAACGTTGTCGCCAAGTAGACCCGTGAGGAGATCGACAAGGCCAATCGGCTGCCCGCCACTATCCTTAAGGATACCGCCATTGAGTACCTGGAAGATGTAATTCAGAACTGCCTGCCCTTGCTGCTGAGTAAAGCCAGTTGCAATCGGGCTGTCCGGATAGTTGTACTTTGGCGTGACGATGCTTGTATCGTAGCCGATCTTGTTCATAGCATAGCCGGTTGGCTGGTTGTAAGGCACAAACAACTCGGTCAGCGCAGCGATAGCCAAATTGCTGTCGAAGTTACCCAAACCAGAAATGCCAAGGGTTTCCAAGGCTTCAGGGTTGAGGAAGGTTTGGAGGAGGGCATAGAGCGCGTCCGCTTTGTCGGTATCCAAATAGCGGCGAGTGCCGTCGTAGCCAGATCCAGTGGCGGGACGACGCGTGCTAAGCGCCGGAGACTTGCCGTCCACGGAGGAACGCAGCTCGCCATAGGTACCCAACTCTTCACCGTTGATCTGCGGGAAAGGACCGCCGCCGGTGATCATGCCCACTAAACCGTCAAAGCTCTCAAGGAAGCTCAGGTCCGGGCCGTCGTCGCCGGCCAAAAGCATGTCGGCAATGTTAATGCCGGGCAACTCGCCTTCCAATGGCATACTGTCTGCAACTTTACCCTGATCTGCATCATTGCCACATGGGCCGCCGTCGGAGCGAAGCAATCCGTCCGCTTTATACGCGAGCGCAAGGTTCAGGTTACCCAGCAACGGCAGAATGTTGTTGAAGTTAAGGGCATAGGCCAGATTCGGCAGGAGCGTTACAAGCTCGGTTGCCGGAGCGGTTGAGAGTTTGTTAATGAACGCGTCCAGCGGATTGAATACCGCATTAACCAAGCCAGTAGCATTCGTGATGGCATGCAACTGGGCCAGCGTGGGTATGACCGTGTCACTGTCGGAAGAAGCCGTTTTGCCCGTCAGTGCTTCAAAGATTGGTGTGAGCAGCTTGGCATAGCCTTCGTTGGCCTTAAAATCAATGCGCATCCAAATATCGCAGCGTATTTTTACATCAGCACATATTTTGGCTTGCGGCTGGCTATGTGTACCATACCCCCAGCCCTGGAAAGTGGCCACTTGGTATTGATACAAGGTTTTGTTTTGACCTAGCAATAATGCGGCGAAGAGCTCATAGCAACCGGAGAGCGCTTCGGACAAGGCTTGCTTAAAGAGGGCTTTGCGCGACACAGCCGGCGCGGCGTCAATGCCCCAGTCAAGATCCAGCACTTCGTTGCCTGCGGCGTCAGTAGTGAACAATCCCGGAGATTTCGCCGACGTCCACACGTTGGATGGATACTGGCTGGCATTGGCACGCTTTGCCTCATCATTGGCGCCAACCCATACAGTCGCACCGGCGGTGCTAAGCTTTGTTTTTACATTCGGGAAAGCAGAGGAAATCTTTGAGGCAAGCAGATCCGGATAGAGCTTCAAGTTTGCGAACGCAACAGATCCGGGTGCGTTTGTACTTTGATTCGTTTCTTTCACCCCACTCATTGCCTCATAAAACGCAAAGCAATATAGATAAATGCCAGATGCGTCATCGTTTGCCACCTCTGTGTCGTGCAACACGCCAAGGTTATCGCGCCACACTTCTTCAAAGGCAGTCAAAACGGCCGGATAAACGGTCTGAATGACTGTGTTGATAATAGAATCGCTGTAAATTACATTATTGAAGACATCGTCAATAATACCGCCGACAGACAGATTCTTGGAAGTATCAATACCCAGACCGGCCAAGGCGTCTGCGCTCAAGCCAAGATTATCCAGCGAAGGTACCTCGCCGTTTGAGAGCACTCTATCCAGCGCACTGATGAGCGTGTTCAGCTTGTCTTCAGTCACAACGTAGTCTTCGCCGTCCACACGGGCCACATCTTCGACCGTGCTGCCCGGACGGGTGTTGTAATTGCCACTGTCCATGGGCTTATCAAGCTGCGTACGCGGCCAATAGGCCTGCGGGTCGGCTTCAAAGGTTTGGATAACATCCAGCACGCGCGTGGTCAGGTAAATGTAGTCGTTCTCCACGCTGCGGGTGCCAGTATAGACAACCTTGCCAGGGTCGATAGTCAGCGGCGTATACGCGGCAAGGTAGCGGCTGCGATCGGTGGCGGTGCTGCCCTGTGCCGCCAAATCGGCGTAAATACCTTGGTCAAGGGCGCGGATGACCCCGGCCAGATCATTAATGTTCGTCAGGGAGACCAGAATTTCGTTCTCCACAGAAGAATTGACGTGCAACAGGTTGGCGTCGTTGTAGGCTGCATAGATAGCCATAGCGGCACTGACCTGATCTGCCAGACGGCCAGCATAGACCGTACCGGCCCGCTCAATGACCTCGAAAATCTTAGCGGTTTTGTAATCGGTGGCGCCGTTGTTATAGAAGTAAATTTCCTTCCACAGCGTTTCGCCGATGGCCGCTTTACAGGCCGCGCTCACCGCATCATAATCGGCAATCTTTGCCTTAGACTCGCTGAATGTCGCCTTCACATCTGCGTTGCTCAGGGCAGCCCATTCAGCGGGCGTGCGGGCAATCAAGCCATTGTAGTAATTACGATAGGTATACCACTCAGGCTCATAGTTGTTGCGATAGTGCTTCTCCGTCAGCAACGTGTCATAGTAATCATAGAATGCTTGTGCTTTCGGATAACTAGCCACCACGACCGCCATGAAGTCCGCGTCTTTATGAGTCATACCCGGGATACCGAGACCGTCCAGAATTAGTTTATGCAACTCGGCTGTGCTCAGCAAAGCAAGCACACGGTTAGTGGAATATGGCATAGCGTCATCTTGCAGAGCAGGATCGTCACTCCAGCGGCTGTTGCCATCGGTGTCGACTTCGGCGCCCTTGTGAATATTCGCCAGCGACTGATTGTCCAAAATGGAGGCGTCGATGGCCACCTCCACCTCGCTCAGTGCCAAGAGTGAGTAGGCATAATTTAAGTTGTTAAGCCAAATTTTAATAGGATTGACGTGCCCGCCCGTAACTTCAGAGAAGTCCGTATCCAGCACGCTGTCATACTGAGACTTCACGTCGCTTAGCACCTGAGAGCTGCTGTTGGCTGCCCAAAGCGCTTGCAGAACCGTATAGTGCGGATGCGAAGTTTGATAGAGTTCGAACAGATCAGAAGGACCAATGACGCCATCGTTGTTGATATCCAACGCAGAGTAGCTGCTCGGATTGGTTACGATTGCGTCCAACTGCGTCTGGAACGTTTCCCTGTCACTCGCGTTGTTCAGTGGTAGTGCGAAGAAGTTCAGTGGTGTGGTTACACGGACACCGCTGCCCAACAGATCAAAGTATTCCGCATGGGGTTTAGCGTTTTTGGCCGCGAGAACACGGGTAATGTCTGTCTTTAGCTGAGTGATTTCAGCACTGGTAGGCAGGCTAAAGTGGTTCTTGACGGTATCATTATTAGTCACACTGACACCATCGACCGTGATGGCGTCAATGGCCTCCTGCACAGTACCCTGCAGAGCTTCCAGCTCGGGGATACTCATGCTCCAAAGCTTGGTGACGTCGTATTTTGTCCACGTGCCGCCGTTCTGGTACATGGAACCCGCGCGGTAATCCGTCAGGGCAATCTTTAGGGGCTCCAAGGCAACCGCCGTGCCGGTGCTTGTCATGTCAAAATCACGGATATAGAAAGCATACTGGCTGTTGCGACTGCCGGAGTTAGCTTGCCAAGCAGACGCAAGTGTCCATTTCGTTTGCATGTTTGGCAAAGCACTGCCGGTGATGTCTTCAATGGCGGCAAAGGTCAGTAGCCCGCTAACGCCCGCATAATCTCCCAGCTGCAGGTAGCCGCCGTATCCATAATAACCCTTGTTGACCTTATTATTGGTGCCGCTGACGGTGAAAGTACCGACGTTGCCGCTTTTAACCAGACCGCCAAGCCAGCCGGCATGCGTGCCGTTGCCCAGCAGTCCCACCACTGCGGCGTTGGTGCGGATATCGCTTGGCAGCAAGTTTTTAAGCGCCGTATTGATGTTCACCGTTGTGCCATATGTGGCTGTGCGCTGAGGGGCTTGACCGCTGATGTCGCCCCAATCTGAGCGATAGATATACGCGCTGTCCTGGACTACGGCGGCGTACGCCTTCATGACTAAAATCAAGTCGACCGCCTGCTGCGGCGAGCTTGCCTTGAGTGTTGGTGTATAGTACATGTTGGGGGTTGCTGCGCTACCGCCACCGGCGCCCCAGTTACCGGCGCCATTGCCTCCAGCCGGCTCGGCCGCCCAGCCGCTGGCAAAAGATTGGCCGCTAACCCAGTTAGCATCGGTAATAGAGGTAAGCGAAGCCTTGACTGTAGTTCCCGTGGGGCTGCCGGTGATGGCAGTGATGAGGTCGTTCACGAGTGCAGTGCTTGGGCTGCCCTGCTCTGCAGTAACGGTCGCCGCCAGTATCGGCATTGCAATTACAACAGCAGAAAGCACCATAATCACGCTCATGAGCATACTCAGGGACTTACGTAAAGTGTGTTTCATTGTGTTTCATCCTTTCTGAAATTTGAAGATATGTGAGTGACGTAATGAAAATCAGCTTTATAGAGCGTCGCAGGACATTGCACCTTCTTTCCAGTATCCGAAAAGGCTTTGTGATGAAACTGCGTTCCACACTGGAGGGACAAGAAGTTAAACCCTCTCCGGATCGTTTACATCTTTAAGTATAATATGTGAAACCAAGAATGTCAATACCTTTTTGGATAAAACCCATAAAAAACTTTTTCTTTGTCTTGATTCCGGCATCAAATTGTTGGATTATTTTGTGACGGAGTACTGAAAATCCCTTCTCCGCACTGCCGGAAGGAGGGCTTCCGGTTATATCTTTTTCTTTTTCCGCGCGAGCAGCCAAGCCTCCCAGCGCTCTAACAACGCTTTTTGCCAGCGGTTCAGGTTTGGCACCATAAACCACCAAAGCACTGCCATACCCATGAGCACCAGTGTAACGCCCTGCGCCGGATTCATCCCTAAAAACTTGAGATGCAGTGCAGGCGAACCATCATCCACACGCAGAAAACCCCACAAGAAGCGGAAGAACGCATAGCCAAAAGTATTGACCGAACAAGCCCTGCCGATCCGATAGTGCTTGCTTTTTGCCATGAACAACACAGTCAACAGGGTAACCAAAGTATAGCAAGCGCCCTCAATAGCCTGAGTCTTCACCATCTGATCATGAATAACGGAAAAGCAACAACCCGCCAACACGCAGCCAAATTTGCCGCCGCTCATCATGGCAAAACCCTGCACGGCACAGCAATCCATTGCCAGCACCCAGTTTTGCTTGGTCAGCATCAGCACGACCATAAAGAGTATCACATGCAACACGCCAAGTGAAAGCAACGCAACTCCTGTCCAAGACGACGGGAGCGCCATTCGGCCGGCACGAAAATCGTAATAGTAACGCAAGTTAACAATAAAGATCACCATCCACACCAAATAACTCAGCAACACTGCGGGAACGCGGAAATACTGCCCCGTGGCTGCCAAAGGATAAGCGCTCAGCCGCAGCTTTTGGAGAAGCGACTTTTTGCTCTTATTTTTTTGCAGACGTTTTTCATTAATGCGCGTGAACTCTTTCACTTTTTCTCTGTATAATTTGTCCTTGCCAAAAAATTCTAAATCTTTCCGCGCATATCGGTTAACTTGCCGGCTTTTTGTTAGCAGCACAGTCAGCAAAAGACCCACAAGGGAGCCCACATAGTATAGGATATCATGTTTAAAACCAATAGGAAACATAAACCGACTCACTTTCTGCAAAACAGGCTACCGCCTTCGTGCGGTATGCGGGCGCACACTTATCTTTAATTAAGAAATATCTCCGCACCAAAAGCTCACTTTTTCTTTCGATGCTTGCCGACTTTTCGACGCTTAGGGAAGATCAAACCCTCGGCAATGCCTTGCCACTGCGGCAGCTTTGGCGTGACGAACCACCACAGTACAGCGATCACGGTTCCTATAACAGCAACCAACTGCATGGTGCGCAGCCCGAACAGTCCGTCATTGTCGCCTATTTTTTCTGGCGCGCGCAAAAATTCCCAAGCAAAACGCGTTACCGAAAAGTATGCGCTGGTCACCGAGCAGACCCGTCCCGGCAGATAGTGTCGGCTCCTGCACAAAAACACCACCGCCAGTACGATGCCAAGCAGATATGTGGCACCCTCAAACGGTTGTATAGGGAACACCGTCGTGTCCTCATGCCGAAAGCCCCAGCTAGAAGGGACGCCATAGCAGCAACCGATGATGGTGCAGCCGAATTTGCCGAAAGACAAAATGGTGAACACCGACAGACCCGCAAGATCCAGCCAAACACCCCAAGACTGCCGCATCCACAGCATCATAATTATGCCAAGAAGTACCGGTGTCAGCATGAGCGCCACCAGCAGCACAGAGAACGCACCATTTAGCCCTTCCCAAGGCGTATTGCGCATGGAGATAGTTTTGTCGTGCAGCCAATATACAAACAGGCAAAGGATCAACCAGCACAGAACGACCGTTGGCGCACGCAGTTGTTTTCCAGACGCCGGATCCGGCAAAAAAAAGCCGGAAATGCGCTGCCATCCATGTTCAGCGCGTCTGAGCCCTCTGGGCGGTGCGCAATGTGCCAAAGATGAGATCGCCGCCTGATTCAACCGGGCGTTGCGTGCCAGCAGCAACAGCATACCCAGCGCCACTGCAGCGCCGATTACAAACATAGCGTAATACCAACGAAGCTTTGAGATGAAATCATTCAGAGAACCCAGTTGCAACGTCCACATAACACAGTTCTCCTTTCGCCGTTCTTCGTTTCTATTCTACATGATTGCAGGCCAAAAGTCAATACGCAGGATCTTCCAGTATTTCCACCGTATTGAAGGATTTGCCGGAGAAACGATCCTTCCAAAGTCCCATGGCAAGAATCTGCCAATTGTCAGCGCCGTTGTTATCTACAATGTGTGCGCGAGTGCTTTTTTTCTCCAGCGGAATTGCTTCCCCAATCTGTGCCGCGGCAAAATATGCCGGGAAGTTATATAAGAACACTAGCTCCTTTTCCGTCCCATCAAGAGTGCGCATCATCTCGTTTTGATAGCGCAGCAGTTCCTCCAGCAAGCCATGTTCCCAGTCATACTGCCGCAGGAAATCCGTTATTTCCGCCAAAAAGCGTTCTTTTTCATACAAACAGCGGAAAGCGATGTATTCGTTCTCCGGCCATGTCCAGTCCGCAATCTCGGAGATTTTAAGCAGTTTGCGCTCCCCCGTTACAAACAGGCGGCAAAAGCTCTCAATTTCCTGCATTAGCGTGTAAATCAGCGTATCCGGCCGCTGCTGCGCAAACCTCAGCAATGCAGCGTAAAAATCCTGATAGCGCACGCCTTTTTCCTGAAACTGGCAGATTGCGGGAAAGCGCAACATCCCATAGCCGTGCAGCGCCTGCACAAACAAAAAGAAGCAGTTGGCCTCCTGCCAGTCCGCTGCGGAGAGTGTATTTGTTTCAACAATCATCCGCATATATTCCGGCACGCGTTCCATAGGAACATAGTCCTTTCCCAAACCAACGGGCGGAGTTTCGGTTTCTGCCGGCACAGTGCGGAAGCCGAATCTCTCGCGCATATCCGGGCGCCCCATGGTAGAGTTTGGCAGCAGAACGCAGCGATAACAAACCACCGCATTGTGTTGCCCAGCTTCAAGCAGCATGCCAATACCGTTGCGGAAGCTTTGCAGGGTCTCGCCGGGCAATCCCAAAATCAGTTCGGAATAGGTGCGGATGCCGGCGGCGTTATAGCGCTGAATAAGATTTTTGAAATATGCCAAGTTCATGTTTTCACGCCCGATATTTTTGAGTACCTCCGGACTTAGGCTCTGGAAAGAGAGCGTGGTGCCCTGTTTGCTAATACCGCTCTTGTCAAGCTTTTGCACAATGCGAAATACGCGATCCACGTCATGTTTAGCATAGTTGATATAAAGCTTTTGCGGATAACCGGTGCGCTCTTTGATCGCAATCATATGATCCACCAACTCTTCGTCCCGGGCAAAAAAGCCAAAGTTGGAGTCCGCACCCCAAACGTACTCAATTTTGTGTTCCGCCATCCAATCAAGCTCTGCAATCAGGCGATTCATGGGAAACTGACGGATTTTAGCTTTCAGTAACGCCCAATCACAATAAGCACAGTGATAAGGGCAGCCGCGGTTCGTCTCCCACACAATGGAGAATTGAATATCCGGGTGCTTCTCAAACAGCGGGTCGAACCAGCCCTCTAAATATGGCGACGGATAATTCAAACCCTCCGGCACCAGCCGGGGCGTTTCCAGCAGAGCTACGCCGGCGCCGCGGTAGGAAAGACTTGGCACCTGCGCAAAATCCGGCGCGTCCTGCGCAAGTTGAAGCAACAGTTTTTGGAAAGGAATTTCCCCTTCGCCGTGCATCAAAAAATCAATGTAGGAGTATTCCGCCAAAAAGCTAGTGTCGGGCGGCACGTTGTGACCGCCAAAGGCGATAATGCATTTTGGAAAGCGCTCTTTAATTTTTTTTGCCAAGCGCTTATTGTATTCCGTGTTCCAAACATAGCACGAAAAACCCACAAAATATGGGTCCTCCATGCGGTCTATCACACGGTCTATCTGTTCGCGCAAAATCAGGAATTCTTTCAGCGCATAGGTTTCTTTTATCGTTTCGTTCTGAAAGGCATAAGCGCACAGCAAACCCGCAGCATAAGGAAGGTAGGCCGACGTAAACTTGAACCCAATGTAAACCTGATCCACTTGCACCATATAAATATTCCTTTTATACATTGCAGCCATCTCCAAATCGAAATAGTTTTTCAGGGGGAAGAAAACGCACTCGCAGCAGAGGGACAAGATACCGTAGTTTATGCCAAAAGCCGCCGGTGGATTTGCCCTCACGCCGTACACGAAACTGCACGGGGATTTCGATGAGCGGCAACCCCAGACGCAACAGCGTCAATTTATATTCCAAAAAGACACTTTGCCGTTTTTCCCGCAAGCACAGTCCCTCAAAAATTTGTTTTGCCACCGCACAATAGCCGGCAGTTGCGTCCGTTGAGAGACGGGCGCCGTATAGCGCGCGTACCACCGATTGAAAAAAGCGGTGCAGCGGCAGTTGCCATTTTGTATATCTGGTAAATCCGCCACCCTCTCTCCAGCGGGAAAGCGACACCAGCGCCACCGGGTTCTTTTTGCAGGCCTGCAACATTTGCAGCGCCATTTCGGGGGAGATCTCCAAATCTGCCGAGAGCATAAGCGCATGGCTTGCCTTGCTTTTCTGCGCCAAAAGCCGCTGAAGCTCTGCCACAGGCATCTGTGTCTGCTGTAGCCAAGTCCGCACCGGGAAGCTTGACACGGTCTTTTCTAACTCCAAAGCCATTGCATTGCACTCCGGCGTAGAATCCGGAGCTAAAAACATCACCAGTTGCTCCACATCTCCGGCCGGAAGAAGGGCGGACAAGGACTCCACGGTTTCGCGCAGACTGTGTACCTCGTCGCGGGCCAGAATCACAAGAATAACACTTTGAAAATCTGTGACCGGCAAGGCGGACGCTTGGTTAGGCATGCTCTGCTCCCTTCTCACGTAAAAGCTGATTTTTAGGGGTGAAACGCACCCTGAAAAGAGGAAGGAAATAATTGAACTTTTGCAAAAAAGAATTGGCCGACTGCCCTTCTTTTCTCGTCTGGTATTGCGCAGGCAACTCGACCAGCGGCAATCCCAGCCGCAGGGAACAAAGCTTGTACTCAAGCATAATGCTCAAATTGGTTTCACGAAGATTGAGATTTACTAAAATATCGTTGGGCATCATGGTATAGCCCGCAGTAGCATCGGTTAGCTTTCGGTTCTGGTACAAAACACGTACTATTTTTTGAAATATATAATGAAGCAGCAGCTGCCACTTGGGGTAATCATTAAAGCCGCCGCCTTTTTTCCAACGGGAGAGCGAAATCAGCGCATCAGGATTATGCTTGCTTTCCGTAATCATTTGTGCAAATGTTGGCAACGGAATTTCTAAATCTGAAGATATAAACATAGCATGACTGGCATTGCTTTGGGCTGCCAACACATCTTGCATTTCACGCAGTCCAATGCGCTTAATCTGCTTAACCACACGCACCCGAACTCCTTGCAAATCTTCCGACAACGTCTGTGCCATAGCACTGCACTCCGGCGTAGCATTTGGCGCCAAAAAGATTATGATTTGTTCCAAGTCATCAACTGAACACAGCGAGACAAGACCTTCCACGGTTTCGCGCAGGGACTTAACCTCATCATGCGCAAGAATCACAATCACAACATCTTTGAATTCCCGCATTGTCAGTCCTCCCGCTCTTGCAGCAATGTTTTCGCCAGCGCCAACCCGCGGCAAATCGCTTCGTCAGTGTTGATGTAGGCCCACTCGCCCCAGCGGCCCAGCGGAATAATCCCCTGCCGCCTCGCCCACGCAAACAGATTTTGCAGTACCGCCTGGCGGCCCAAGGCTGGGGCCGGGTATGCAAAGGGATGCACAAACCGCGGCGTCCCCTTGTCTTCCGCCGACCGCGTTAGGTTGGTTTCAGTCCAGTAACCTGGCCAAGTACGGTTATAATTATAGCGTAGCACTGTGCGGTGATAGGGCACGTCATCATCCGGGTAGTAGATGGCCTGTGTCTCTGTCGGGATGCGTTCGGGATGATAAACCACTGAAACGCCGATATAACTCAACTGCGCAATCCATTGCCGCACCTGCGATGGAAACAGCGTGTCCAGAGTATGCCAAGGCGCCGTGTTGATGATCTTCTCCGCTTTGAAGCAATCGTTCACCGTGCGGGTCTCGGGTTCAATACGCTCCGCCGGGCAGTTGTAAATTATGTGGTCTTCCAGAGCCTTAGCCATACGCAAAAAGGCCTCGCCAAAGCCATGCTGCGTTGGGTAGTAAAAATTGTTATGTGCGGCAAAGTGCGGCACCTCCTCGGTGATCCTGTCCGGAGGCAGTTTGTGGAGCCAATCCACGTCCAGCCGCGGCAACAGCACACCCCAGAGCTTGCGGTTGTAGGGTAGCAGATAATCCTCGGCAATGGCATCACCCAACTGCCAGCGCGCCCAATCGCTAAAGGTATTCGGCCGGAGTTCGCCGCGCCGAGCAGGCGCCTGCTCCCAGGACTGCATATAGCGTGCACGCATATCCTCCGGCAGTTGGCTCAAGTGCGCCTCAAAAGGGAAGTCAATCAGGCGCCCGCGGAAAAGGATACCGTTTTGCCGCGTATAGAGATGCCACATCTCCTGCGGCAGGAACGAAAAGATAAAGTCGCAGGCCCGTGTATTGCCGCTCTCAAGCAGATGCCCGCCGCCAACGTCCATTGGATAGCCATCCGCCGCAGCGCTGCGGCAAAGCCCACCGGCCTCCGCCTCTTTTTCCAAAATTAAAAACGAGCGCTCACCGCGCCGCAGCAGGCTGACGCCCAAGGCCAAGCCAGCCGGGCCAGCGCCCAGAACGAGGTAGCGGCAAGCCTGCAAATCAGGCATAACGTACCTCCTCGTCGTAGAGGCTGCTGCCGCCCTTGCGGCCGTACCAGACGATCTCCCGCGCAAAATCCGGCCAGCTATAAGACTGAATCTCTTCGGAGAAGACCAGCGTGCTTTCACGTGCAGCCAACGGCGCATACTCCTGCCGGAAGATGCGCGCAAAATAGGCTTGTTCCTTGAAACTGCCCATGAGCTGGACGCTTTTT
>JAIRYC010000026.1 GCA_031267965.1 Oscillospiraceae bacterium
GAATTCACAGCAACAAAGGATGCTCCCGCAGAGTTTGTGATTGACTACGTGAAGGTTTACCAGAACACAACGTTTGAGTCATATATCAGGGATAAAAACGATTTTTACGATGCAGGCAAGCTAATCCCCGACTTTTTAGGTCTTAAGTAACCGTTAAAAACGGCTGAAGCATTTAATATATGGATTATCCAAACGGTACGCCCTAGTAACACAGTAGCCGCGGTGGCCGCTGTTACGCCCGTTGCCTTCCACGGTATAAATCCAGCCGTCTTTAACCTGCGTAATAATCCCGATATGATTGGTCTTGACTGCTGAACGATAGCGAAAATGAACCAAATCTCCGCGTTGCGGCACTGTACCGGCAGGCAAGCGGTTTTCCTCGTTCATGTTGGCATAGGTACTGCGTACCAGCGCTGTTTTGGGGATTTCCGCTTTATTGGCGCACCAAGAAATAAAGCACGCGCACCATGCCATCGTGCCAATGCCAACATAATCGTAGCTGTATTTTGTCCAACCATCCACTGCGGGGAACGGGAAACTACACCATCTATGCCAACTTGCCCGCTGGCATAGCCTTGCTGTGACTCGGCAATTTGCACAAACTTTTCTTTTGCGGTTACACCGCTTGCGAACTGTATATTTTTTTGGGCGTTACCCTTACCGGCAACGGACACCGCAACAGGAACCGCACTTGCCGGCGCGCTGATTCCTGCGGCGCTGGGCTTGCGCTCAAACGTGGCAAAATTAAGCATAATCTGGCTGACGGCACTGTTCTTTAGGATGAAGATCAGTTCTAGCTTGCCAAAATGATAAACTAGGAATTTATTTCCGTTAAAATCCTGCAAACTCGTTTTACCATAGATTTTTTGCACTGTATCCGCCGAATCTCCCATCCGCACGCCTTTTGGCGACTGCACGAGCAAAAAGTGGTCCAGCGTCGCCTCGCTGTCTGCTTTGGCGAAAGCATAAGCGCTGCCGTCAGCGAAACGGAGCGAAAGAGCTTGCTCGGCATAGGTAATGCCGGCGGCTTGCAGCGCCGCTTTTACCGCGGACAGTGGCATATCATATGTAATTGTGCCGCTGCCGTCTTCATTAGTCAGCGCGGCAATTTGCGCAGAAAGTAAATTTGGCGGCGTGGTCCATTGCGTTGTTGTGGCCTTTGGCTGAGTCGTCGTCGGCTTGACCGTTGTTGCCTGCGGTTGCGTCGCGGGCTTTGCTGTTGTTACCGGCGGCGGCGTGGTATCTGGCACAGTAGTCGGTTTAGCCGTTTCCTGTTCTGTTGCCAATGATGCCGGCGTTGCAGTCGTGGATAAAACGAGGCTTGTCTGTCCGGCGGGCGGCGTTGCCGTATTCATACTTCTATGGCAGGCAGCAATTAAAATCAATATCAGCGGCAAAAATGATAAATATATCCACTTCTGGAATGATCCGGCAGGAATTTTGTTCATGTTATTCAAAGCCCTTCCCCAATAAACTCTTATATAATTATCACATAAAAAACGGCTTTTGTCAATTTCTCCGTTTATGCTGCCCCGACTTGCACTTATCGGCATATTGCTTTATAATATGTTATGCTAAAACATGTGACATAACGAGGTAATACGACATGAAACAACTCTATCTAGGTAATGAAGCCGTCGCGCGCGGCCTGTGGGAAGCGGGCGTCGCCTTCGGCTCCAGCTACCCCGGTACACCCAGCACCGAAGTGACCGAATATGCCGCCACCTACGACGAAATCGAATGCGAGTGGGCGCCGAACGAAAAAGTCGCAATGGAAGCAACGCTTGGTGCGTCGATCGCCGGAGCGCGAAGCTTTTGCGGTATGAAGCATGTGGGACTCAACGTTGCCGCCGACCCGCTATTCACTGCCAGCTACACGGGCGTTAACGGCGGCATGCTGGCAATCGTCGCGGACGACCCCGGCATGCATTCTTCGCAAAACGAGCAGGACAGCCGCCACTATGCCCGCGCCAGCAAGACAATGATGCTTGAACCTGCCGACAGTGCGGATTGTCTTGCCTACACAAGACTTGCGTTTGATTTGGGCGAGCACTTCGATACTCCTGTCCTCCTGCGGCTGACCACCAGAGTAGCACACTCGCGCTCGCTGGTCCAGTCGGGAGAGCGAGTAGGCATTCCCCTGAAGCCCTATGAAAAAAATCCCGGAAAATACGTTATGATGCCCGCAATGGCGCGCACACGCCACGTGTTTGTTGAGGAGCGAATCCAAAAACAGATTGCTTTCTGCGAGGATGAAGCATTTGCAAACGGACTCAACCGCATAGAATGGCACGACCGCAAAATCGGCGTGATTGCCGCTGGAATTTGCTATCAATATGCCAAGGAGGCGCTGGGTAAACGCGCATCATACCTTAAGCTGGGCTGCGTGTATCCCTTGCCAGCCAAGGCGATTGCGGATTTCGCCGCACAGTGCGAAACCGTCTACATCCTTGAGGAACTGGATGATTATATAGAACAGCATTGCCGAGCATTGGGCGTAAACGTAATCGGCAAGGATGCTTTTTCGCCGCTGGGCGAGTACTCACAAGCGCTGATCGCTAAGGTAATTTTGGGTGAAGAAAAATCAAACCTCACCACGGACTTGCCCATCCCGGGCAGGCCGCCTGTGCTTTGCGTCGGTTGTCCGCATAGAGCACTATTTTTTTCACTAAAGAAAATCGGCGTCGCCGTTAGCGGGGACATCGGCTGTTACACACTCGGTGCCCTAGCTCCATTGGGTATGATGGACACCTGCATTTGCATGGGCGCGTCAATTTCCGCACTGCATGGGCGCAACAAGGCGAACCCTGGGCTTGCGGGTAAATCTGTCGCCGTGTTAGGTGATTCTACATTTATCCACTCAGGCGTAACAGGACTTATCAATATTGCATACAACCAAAGCAACTCTGTGGTGATCATATTGGATAACTCGATCACCGGAATGACAGGGCATCAGGAAAACCCTACTACGGGCAAAAATATCAAAGGTGAGCCAGCACCATTCGTGAGCTTAGAGAAGCTTTGCGAAGCGGTCGGTATCGCCGACGTGCGCGTGGTTGATCCCAATGAGCTTGCTGTAACCGAGCGGACAATCCGTGCCGCGCTTGCCACAGATCAACCTGCGGTGATTATCTCACGCCGCCCATGTGCGTTGCTTAAAACGGTCAAACATGCACCGCCGCTCAAGGTCAACAAGGAAAAATGCGCAGGCTGCAAGGCTTGCATGCGCATTGGCTGCCCGGCGGTATCCATGAAGGAAGGCAAGGCGGAGATTGACTTTACGCAGTGCGTGGGGTGCGGCGTTTGTACGCAGCTTTGCAGGTTTGGAGCAATCAGCTAGCTTTGCCATATCACAAATAAATGGAGTATATTATGTCAACCGATATCATGATCGTCGGCGTTGGCGGACAGGGTACCTTGCTTGCCAGCCGCCTCCTTGGGCAAGTCTTGACGGCACAAGGCTTTGACGTAAAGGTCAGCGAGGTGCACGGCATGAGCCAGCGCGGCGGCTCCGTGGTCACCTACGTCAAGTACGGACAAGAGGTCACCTCGCCAATCATTCAGGAGGGAGAGGCGGACTATATTCTGGCGTTCGAGTTGCTAGAAGCGGCACGTTGGCTGCCGTTCCTCAAGCCCAGTGGCAAGCTGATTATCAACACGCAAAAGCTCAACCCCATGCCTGTCATAACCGGTGCGGAGGAATATCCTGCTGACGTGTTGACGGCGCTGCGCGCATCCGGCGCAGATGTAACGGCACTGGACGCGCTCACTCCCGCGCTGGAAGCCGGGAGCGCCAAGGCAGTGAATGTCGTCCTGTTGGGCGCACTGGCAAAACGCATGGAATTCCCGGAGGAGGTTTGGCTCAATGCACTGGAAAAGACGGTGCCGCCACGTTTCCTTGAGATGAACCAAAAGGCGTTTGCGCTCGGGCGCAGTTAAACAGGATTTTTTACAATGCTTCAAAAAATACACGCAGTTTCATCAAGCTGTGCGTATTTTTTATTCTTGCCGGCGCTTTTGTAAAGGAATTTTACTTTACAAATATTTTACACGATTGTAGCAAAATCAAAAGAATCATCGTCGGTATACCCGCTGCGCACCATGCATATTTTGGGAACAACATGTATTTTTGGGGGCAGCCGCATGGCAAAAAAATGCAGATCTAGGTCAGCGCAAGCTATAAAAAATATACAAACCTCACGTGAAATGCCAAGTCCGGGTACGCCGCGCCTTGAAATGACAGGCAATCAGGAACTCTTGCTAGACGGCTGCAAGGGCGTGGTCGCCTATGACGAAAATGAAATCCGCTTGAACCTTGGCGACTTGGCGTTAGCCGTCACCGGAGCAGATTTGACAATGCGCACATTGCGTTTTGAAGAATGCGCTATTACGGGACAAATTGCATCCGTGGCATTTTTTAACAATTAAGCCAAATTCATACTGAAAATTGGTTATTATCTGGAGGTTTCTATGCCCCTGCTGATCTTTTTGCGCTGGCTGCATGGGAGTGTGCATTTTTCTGCCGAAGGCGGATTTCCGGAGCGCTTCATTAACCACTGCCGTCACACAGGGCTTGAGCTTTGGAACACCGAGCTGCGCCACGGCATGCTCTATGCCTTCGTCTGTGCAAGCGATTACCGCGCCCTGCGTGCTGCCGCGCGCCAAAGCGGCATGCATCTACGCGTCTGCAAAAAAAAAGGGCTGCCGTTTTTTCTGCACAAACAAAAAAAACATGCCGGATTAGCCATAGGTCTCTGCCTATTCGCGCTTTTCATCGGCGTGCTTTCAACACGCGTTTGGGTAATAAGCATTGATGGCAACGATCTTACAGAAAGCCGTGTAATCTTGAAAAAACTCGAAGAGTACGGCGTTATTAAGGGCATGCGGAGCCACATGCTCAATGCGCACACCATTAGCACGGAAATGATCGACACCATGCCGCAATTGGATTGGATTGCGCTCAACCTACGCGGCAGCGAACTGGAAATCCTAATACGTGAGCATAAACCTGACACACGTGCCAAGGAATCAGACGCCACGGCGAATATTGTCGCGGCAAACGATGGGCAATTGGTTTTATTTCGCACCTATGCCGGGACAAAGGCGCTGCCGGACGGCTCCGCAATCCGCAAAGATGACGTGCTTGTTTATGGGCACACCAAAAACCGCGACGAGAGCACCTCACCGATACGCGCCAAGGGATATATTGTGGCGCAAACAGAGCACAATATCACACAAAAGCAGCCGTTATCAACTGGTCAGCAACGCGAGCGCTTGGGCAAACAATATGCGTTGCACCTATTTGGTCTGCGCGTGCCGCTGTATTTTCGTGCTTGGGATGACGCATGCCTGAGCTTGCAATATTTTTCCGCACGCGGCGTGACATTGCCGCTTGGCGTTGAAACGCGCACCTTGCCTGTTGAAGCGTTGGATGATGCAACGCTAACCCCTCGGCAAGCGGAGCTTTTAGCGCTGGATCACTTGCATGCACAGACGGCGGCCTTGCTGGAATACAAGCAAGTCCGCTCGTTCTCGACCGAACGAAAGACAAAAGATAATGCCATCACCCTCTCGGCAAAATATGTGGTTTGGGAAAATATTGGGCAAATAAAGGAGCGCACGTCAGATCATTCGACGCCGTAATCACTAGTCAAACTCGCCTGCATGAAACGCCACTGCAAACCATGGCTCCCCGACAGTGAATGCGCGCCCGTTGAGATACGCAAGGATACCTGTGTCAGATTTGAAACTGAACTGCAATCGGTAAGCGCACAAAAACTGCTTTTTATAGCCAGACAACAGACTTTTACCGCTGCGCATAAAGTTTCCATATTTACCATCTCCAACCAGCGGATAGCAAGCGTATGCAAGCTGAGCTCTGATTTGGTGCGTCCGCCCGGTGATGAGCCGCGCTTCCAGCAGAGAATAGCCGCTGCGGCTTTCCAATGTATGAAATTCTGTGCGGGCAGATTTACGCCCCGCGCTAGGCTCGTCAAAAACACGCACCATGTTCGCACGGCTATCCTTTTGCAAAAAATTATCACAGAAAAAGATCCGCGGCGGTGTGCCACATACCAAACACAGATAGCGTTTTTCGACCTCGCGCATCTTGATTTTCTCGTTGAGCGCACGCAGCGCCTCTGCGTTTTTTGCCGCGATAACAATTCCGGATGTGTTGCGGTCAATCCGGTTGGCAAGGGCAGGCACAAAGGTCCCCTCACCCTCAATAGCAAACTCACCCTTGTCGTAAAGGTAGCGCTGAACCCGCGCGATAAGCGTATCCGCAAACTCCTTGTCGTCCGCATGGCAAAGCAGGCCGCTGGGCTTGTCCAGCAACAGAATATTCTCGTCCTCGTAGAGCACATCCAGGTTGCGTGGAGCGCGGAGAAAATCCAACGGAGCAGCCGTTTTAGCAAAAAATTCGTCCTCAAGATAGACAGAGAGTATGTCGCCTGACTGCAACCGCGTGTCGGGCTTGATTTTCTTGCCGCCCAGCTTGATCTTGCCCAAACGCAGCGCACGATAAAGCAAACCCTGCGGCAGAGCGGGCATTTCGCGCCGCAGAAATTGATCCGCACGGCGGTTCGAGTCATTGGCTGTGATTGTAATTTGTTTCATAATCTACCCGCAATAGGTTGCTTGCAAAATTGCGATTTATAATACGCGAACACGCCGATAGGAAATATTCCCTACGGCGTGTATGCGATCAAACAACTCTTACGCTTCCTCGTCTGCGTAATCCTCTTCACCGTCGTCTTCCATCGGGTCGCTCAGCGCGCGGATAGACAAACTTACACGTTTAGAATCCGGGGCAATGCCAATGATTTTTGCCTGCACAGCCTGATCTATCTTCAGTTCGTCCTGCGGCTTTTCAATGCGCCTATCGGCAATCTGGCTGATGTGAATCAAGCCTTCAACACCCGGCACGATTGTTGCGAACGCACCAAAGGTTGTCATGCTCACAATCGTTACGTCAACAACATTGCCAACCTCATAACTGCGCACAAACTGACCCCACGGGCTGTCCTCTTCCTTGCGGTAGCCCAGTGAAATGCGCTTGCGTTCGGGGTCAAGGTTCTTGATATATACTTCAATCTCCTGCCCAACGCTGAGAATATCGGCGGGGTTTGCCACGCGCGTCCACGAAAGCTCAGTGATATGGACAAGACCATCAATGCCACCCAAATCAACAAATGCGCCAAAGCTAGTCAAGGAGCGCACACGCCCGACAAAAATATCACCTATCTTGGTTTCCGCCCAGAATTTGGCGGCGCGTTCTTTACGCGTTTCGCCGCTCGCCTCGCGTATAGATCCGATAACCTTCTTGAACCGGCGATCGCTGGTCGCCTCAAGAATTTTGAATTTGACTGTTTGACCAAGCAAATCCTCCAGCGGATCGCCGCGGCGCTCAGTTGCTTGGGAAGCCGGAATAAATACGCGGATTCCGCTGACATAGATCAGCACGCCGCCCTTGACGACCTCAGAAACGGCGCCCTCAAGCACGGTCTTGTTCTCAAGCGCGTCGGTGATGACCTTCCAGCCCGCAACGGAATCAAAACGGCGCTTAGAGCACATCACCGTGCCCTCATTGTCATCGGTCTTCATAATGACAAGGTTCAGCACATCGCCGATTTTGACCTCCTCCATGTGGTCGGCAGAGCGGTTGGAGCTGTACTCGCCTGCGGGGACATAGCCCGCTTGCTTACGCCCAACCAAATCCACCTGAATTTCGCTTGGCGTAACGCCGGTCACGACACCTTCTACAGTCTTGCTGGTCATGTTTTGATTCTCCAGCGAAACCTCCAGCGCTTCCTCAAAGCCCATTTCGTCCGTAATTTCGCGACGCGGCTTGAGTGCTTCTTCGGTAACGGCAGCTTCCTCAACAGGAATCTCCGGCACAGGCGCAGTCTCTACTTCAGTGCTCTCTGCGGTAGCTTCGTCCACCGCACCCTCTTCAGGCACAGCGGGTGCTTCGGCCGGTGTTTCCGGAGATGGCTCAACAGCCGCGCCGCCGTTTGAGTCGTTCACCGCTTCTGCAACATTGGAATTATTTTCCTCCGGGCTTGTCCCGGTCGCTGCCATATCTTGCGGAACAACCTCCTCTGCGGGCACAGCCGCCTCAGGTGTCTGCTCCGCCGCAGCGTTTGGGTTCAGGTTTTCGTCTGACATGGTTGAAACAACCTCCTCAATGATGGACACGGGCGTACTCGCCCCAGCTGCAACGCCAACCTTCCCCTCCGTGGGGAACGGAATATCGCGCAGTTGTGCCGCATTCTCTATCAGGTAAATAGGGCAATACGGGCCGCACACTGCTGCAAGCTGCCAAGTGTTTGCACTCTGACTGCCGCCAATGACAACCATTACGGCACAGGACTGCGCAAAATTTGCAGCCTCACGCTGGCGTTCCAGCGTTGCATTACATATTGTATCAGATATTTTCGCGTTTGTCGAGTACTTATCCAAAAAAAGTTTACATTTTGTCCAAACTTTCTCGTTTACAGTGGTTTACTGGACGAAAACCGCATGATTTTTAGTTAAATCGACAGAATCATCGAAGACTTTTTGCAAGTCCTCCTCATCCGTGTAGACATATGCCTTCCCGCCACAATAACCAAATATGCCCTGCACCTCTGGGTGGCTCTCGTCGCCAAGCAAAAAGAGCAGGGTGCAGCCATCTGTTTGTTCCGCGACAATTTTGTGTATTTTTGCAACAAACAGGCAGGTTGCATCTGCAATAACTGCGCCACGCGCTTCGAGGATTTCCCGCTCCTTTGATGAAATGCCATACGCGCGGATAAGCATGTTTTTCCCCGGCTGCGCGTCCTCTGGATTTTCCAACACCGCCGCACAGCGCCGCCGCACTGATTCAATCACTTGCGGATTGTGAATCAGTGCGCCCCAGATCCGCAGACGCACATCCTTCGCGATCAGACCTTCCGCCATATCAACTGCGCGGCGCACACCGTAGCAAAACTAGGCTGTTTTGGCTAAAATGACCTCCATGCCTGCTCCTGACCTGTCGCATTTGCGCTGAGTTTCCTTTTGGTTTGTATATAAACAATAATGTAAAAAGAATATCCAGCACTGGAATAAGTTGAAAAATAATGTACAGCGCGCAATCGCCTGACGATATTCTTTTGTTTTTTAGCTGCGTGTACAGCACGGAGATTGAGTAAGCAGAAGTCGTCAGGATGAAAAAATACGTGGCGGCGCTAGCCACTGCAGGCAATGGTAGTATAACGATGAATACCGGTGGCATCCACATAATCCCAGAAATAATCGTCCCGAACAAAAAAATAACGATAAAAAACGGCGCCAGCGCAAGCTTGAAGGTTAGCGCGTTTTTGTTTAGCGCCTGCTGTTTTTTGCGTGTCATCGCTGATTTCCTTGACTTTGACCAGCAGCACTATAATGGCGGCTATTGCCAAAACGATTGCGACAAACACAAAGTCTAAAATGCTTGGGAGAGACCAATAATTAAATTTTTCATATTCATTTACATTTGCGGTTGCTTCAATGCGCCATACAGTATAGCCTAACAATGCGTAAATACTTGCAGCGAAAGCAACCGCGATTTTTTTCAGCTCTTCATCTCGTGCTCTGCTTTCAGTTGCGCCCACAGCCTTGTTATTTCCGCCATAACTTGTTCGGTGGCACGCCGGCGGCCCTGTGATTTGCCATCGCCAAAATCAACCGTACTGTTGGGAATCAGCTTGCCAAAGCACAGTGCTATCGGCTCTCCAAAGGTTCCGCGCCCGGGGCTGTATAGCGCGGCAGGCAGAATATCGGCGCCAGTCTCATATGCAAGCTTGGCAATACCGGTGCGTGCATCGTGCGGCGCTTCACCTGGGCGCCGCATACCTTCCGGAAAAATGCCCACGGCCCGTCCTGCCTCCAGCAAACGGCGGGCATAACTCAACGCATTGCGTGCACCCAATCCGCGCTTAACCGGGAATCCGCCCATTCGCCTGAAGAAATACGCCGCAAACGGGTTTTCAAACAACTCCGCCTTTGCCATAAAATGAATCTCACGTCTGCCAAATGCCGCCGCCATAATCGGCACGGGATCGCGTGCGTTAAGGTGGTTGCACGCGATGATCACAGCGCCCCCCGGCGGGATATTTTCCACGCCACTGACGCACAGCGGCTTATAAAACAGCGGCAGAAGCCGTGACGCAGGCTTGCCGAAGCGGCGATAGAATGGATCAATATTGAGTTTTGTGTAGTCGAACGGTTTCATTCTGTTTTTCCTTAAATGATCAATGTTGATATAGCACCAGACTTCCTGAGAAAATAAGCTAAGCGACCTTTGAAACTAAACCGCATATCAAGCCGGCACCTATCCTGCGCTGTGGACAATTTCCAACAGCTTGTCCAGCGATTGCATAAAGTCCAGCCCGGTGGTATCCAACAAAACGCTGTCCGGCGCAGGCTTGAGGGGCGCGGTGTCGCGCGAGGAGTCTCTTGCATCGCGTTCAAGCATTGCAGAGAGCACATCCTCCATACGGGCGAAGGAATCTTTTTCCACAAGCTCCAGCCAGCGGCGGCGAGCACGTTCCTCTGGCGACGCAGTCAAAAATATTTTAACCCGTGCGTTAGGCAAAATTACTGTGCCAATATCGCGGCCATCCATAACGACGTCATTTTTCGCCGCCAAACCACGCTGCAAATCCAGTAAAAAGCTACGCACTCCCGGGTGTGCGGACACCTTTGACGACGCGCTCGAAGCCTCCGGCGTGCGGATTGCCGCACTCACATCCTCTCCGTTGAGGACTACGCGCTGTGTGCCGTCAGTAAATTGGAGTTGCAGGTCAATCTGCGGCAACAACGGCACAACTGCATAGGCGTCATCTGGGTCAGCACCCTGCCGCAGAGCATACAACCCCACCGCACGGTAAAGTGCACCGGTATCAACGTAAAGGCAGTTAAGCTCTTTGGCCACGGCTTTGGCGAGCGTACTTTTTCCAGCCCCGGCGGGGCCATCAATAGCGACGTTAAGGGGCATGGGCACCCTCCTGTTTTTATTTGGCGGGAATATTGTAACCGAATGGGCGGAAAAATGCAAACGCTATTCAAAATTTTGTTGCAAAAATGCTCTCTGCACTTGCCACATCACCCTAATCCGTGATATAATTCCTTTCACGGCAATATACTACTCATTGTATGTGTACACCCCGGGAGGAATCAAGTTGGAAAAGACCATATCTGGAAGAAAAGTTGCCTACACGGAACAAGGCGTCGGCACGCCCGTTTTCCTCCTGCACGGTTGGGGGGCGAGCGGCATTTTGTTTACACGCACGGCAGAAACTATCGCCAAAAAATACCGCGCTATCTGCCCGGACTTTCCCGGTTTTGGTGGTAGCCCCGAACCACCGGAGGCTTGGGACGTTTCCGCTTACGCCGACCTTACGCACAAATTTATAGCGTCTTTTGGCTGTGACAAAGTGATCTTGCTTGGGCATTCCTTCGGTGGACGGGTAATATTAAAGCTGCTCAACATGCCGGATTTGCCGTTCACCGCAGAGAAGGTCATTCTCACCGGCAGCGCGGGTATCCGTCACGAGCCGAGTGAGAAAGCAAAACGCCGCACAAAAATCTTTAAGGCGGGCAAGGCGATATTGAGCACTCCTCCCCTGCCCAAGCTATTTCCCAAAGCACTACCGGCGTTGCAAAAACGGTTTGGCTCCGCTGATTACGCTGCTGCGTCGCCGTTAATGCGGCAGGTGTTGGTCAAGACTGTAAATGAAGACCTGCGCGGCTGTATGCTGGGGCTAAAAGCACCAACGCTGCTGATTTGGGGCAAGAACGACCCTGTCACACCGCTTGCAGACGGCCAGGAGATGGAACGGCTGATACCCGGCGCGGGGCTGGCGGTTTTGCCGAATGCGGGACATTTTGCGTTTATCGATCAGGCCGCACACTTTAATGCTGTCCTTCAATCCTTTTTGGAGATTTGAATGCTATAGTTAAAATCGTCATGGAGAAAATCAATCATGGAAGAATCGTTACAAACTATTCTAAGCTTTAGTTTGCCTGCCGCTTGGGCGGCGCGTGCTTTTTTTGCATACCTTCGCGGCATGCATATGTTTCAGCTAAACAGCTATAAAGCCGCAACCCATTGGAAATGGCTTTTGAAGAATGACGAAAAGCCATTGCGCAATTTGACTGTTTTATTATCCGTCTCGCTTGCTGTTAACCTTATATGCGCTTATTTGCTGCATCTGCCTGACTTCATTTTGTATTCAGGCAGCATGCTTTTAGCATATTTCATCGCCTCTATACGCCTCCCGTCAAAAAAAGCAAAAAAGCCGCTTGTTTACACGCCGCGTGTTGTGCGCATGCTCGTTTCCGGCGGTCTTGTGCTTGCGTTGGTTGCAGCAGGCGGCTATTTTATCGCGCCGTTTGATTGGTTCTGGTATTTTCTCCTAACCCTTTTCCTAGTAGATTACCTCCCCTTGCCGGCTAACCTCATTAACATGCCCATTGAGGCCTACATTCGCCGCTGGTTTATCAAGGACGCGCAAAAAATCCTGCGCATCTGCCCGGATTTGGTGACAATAGGCATAACAGGCAGCTACGGGAAAACCAGCGTTAAATATTACCTCACTGAACTGTTGCGCGGTAAATTCCAAACCCTCATGACTCCCGAGAGCTACAACACGCCTATGGGTATTGCCAAAACCGTGCGCGGCGAGCTGCGCGGCTTTCACGAGATTTTTGTCTGCGAGATGGGTGCGCGTTACGTAAGTGATATTCATAAGCTTTGCGATTTTGTACACCCACGCCACGGGATTATCACCGCCATTGGTGAACAGCATTTGGAAACCTTCAAGTCTCGCGAGAACATTCTGCACGAAAAGCTTGCACTTGCGCGTACGGTAACGGATGGCTTACTGTTTATCAATGGCGACAATGACAAACTCCGCCAAAACCGTCCGGCAAACGCCATCGCCTATGGGCTAAACGCAGCATACAACGATTGTTATGCCTACGACATAGCAGTGACTGTGCGCGGCACAACGTTCAGCGTCAACCTGCGCGGCGAGCTTCTAGAGGATTTGCGCACAACGCTGATTGGGGCGCACAACGTCTGCAATTTGGTGGGTGCAATCTCTATGGCACGAGCTCTTGACGTGCCGGAATCCGATATCCGCGCCCGGCTGAAACGCTTGTCGGCACCGCCGCACCGTCTGGCGCTCACCCGCACAAACGGCGTTGCGATTATTGACGACGCGTACAACTCCAATCCAGCAGGCGCCAAGGCGGCACTGGACGCGCTGGCTCTGTTTGACGGCTACAAGGCGCTCATTACGCCGGGCATGGTTGAACTTGGCGCAGAACAATATGATGCAAATTTCCGCTTTGGTCAGCAGGCCGCAGCGGTGTGCGACTACGTAATTGCGGTGGGGGAAAAGCAGGCGCCGCCAATCCTTGCAGGGCTTGCGAGTAAGGGCTACCATGCGGAGCAGACCTTCACCGCACCGAGCTTTGAGGCGGCAATTGCCAAAGCATATGCGCTTCCCTGCTCCGGCGAGAAAATTATTCTGCTTGAGAACGACTTGCCTGATAACTATTGATGACAACACACCACTGAGGAGGTAATACCATGAAACAAAGCATCGCCGTCATTTTTGGCGGTAAAAGCGTTGAGCACGAGATCTCCGTCATCTCCGCCGTGCAGGCAATGGCTGCTCTGGATAAGGACCGGTTCGAAATTTTTCCGGTTTTTATTGCAAAGGACGGCGCGTTTTGGCATGGTCCGCAGCTGCGCGATATGGCGCAGTACAAGGATCTTCCTGCGCTTCTGCGAACCTGCGTCCGTGCCGACTTCACCACCAGCGATGGCAAAGTCTACCTTATACCAGCGAAGCAAAAGGCAATCGGCAAAACCAAGCCAATCGCTCTTCTTGACGCAGCGCTGCCCATCGTCCACGGCACAAATGTGGAGGACGGTGCACTGCAAGGCTACCTTAAAACGCTTGGGCTTCCGTTTGCCGGGTGTGACGTACTTGCGTCAGCAGTTTGCATGGATAAGTATGTGATGAAAGTCATGCTGCGCGCGGGCGGCTTCCCTGTGCTGGACGGTCTGCGCGTTCAGGCTGCGCAGGGGCAGGATACAATAGAAATTATTGCGGAGATTGAACAAAAATTTGCTTATCCGGTCATTGTCAAGCCGGTGAACCTTGGCTCTAGCATCGGCATTGGCAGAGCCGCAGACGCAGAGGAGTTGGCCGACGCGCTGGAAACCGCATTCACTTTTGCCAACACTGTGCTGGTCGAGCCTTGTGTGCAAAACCTGCGCGAAATAAACTGCGCCGTGCTGGGCGACAGTGAAAGCGCCTGCCCGTCCGAATGCGAGGAGCCTATCCTCAATGCGGATGGCTGGCTGGACTACGAGAAAAAGTATCTACAGGGCAGCAACGGAAAGGGCAACAAGAGTGCCGGCGGCGCAAAGGCCGGAATGGCAAGCCTCTCGCGTAAAATTCCTGCGGACATCACACCGCAAACGCGCAAGGCAATCCAAGACTGCGCCGTTGGCGCGTTCCGCTACCTTGATTGCTGCGGTGTAGCTCGGATCGACTTCCTGACGGACGGTGCCACAGGTGAATTTTGGCTCAACGAGCTGAACACAATTCCCGGATCCTTGTCGTTTTACCTGTGGGAGCCAATCGGCTTGCCATATGGCAAGCTGCTGGAAGAGTTGATTGCGTTGGCACTCAAACGAGAACGCCGTCAGAGTGAAATCACCTACAGCTTTGACACTAATATTTTGGCAAGCCAAGGATCGTTTGGAGCCAAGAGCAGCAAAGTCTAAAAAACTAAACTGCCATAAAATGCTGTTTTGCGCCAGCTTATCATAAAATATCTGTAAAGCTAAATACCTTTACAAACATGCGTTTTGCATATTTACCGTGTCAGTACAAAAATCACCGCCACCGCGCCGAGTAGCATTCCTAACAGCGCCGCGCCGATTACCGCCAACACAACACGTCGCTTGCTCTTTTTAAGGCGTAGCGCGGGCGGCAACCCGGCCGATTGCGCAATATATTGCGCCCGCTCACGTAACACACCCTCACTTGCCGCCGAGTACTCCGGCTTGACAAAAAACAACACACGCTCAAAATAAACGCTGGGTGGCGCACTCAACTCCAAAACCTGCCTGCTTACACCCTTAACCATTGATTTTCTCCTCGCTCAAATGCGTTTCTGCTTCCAAAATATAGCTTGCTCCCAAGCTTGAAAAATATCCTGAAAGGTTCCAATTTTAACAAATTGAAATCAAGATTTCTCACATTGCCCTGTTGATAACTCTGTGGAAAATGTGCAAAAGCATAGTGTTTTGGGTAAAATCGTACTTTTATTTTTCCAATTCAGAAATTTAAGGGGAATTTTCCCATATACAAATCGGAATATTGACTTTACACCAAATATAAAAAAGGAGGATATTTTGGCAAAATCCGGCACAAAAGGCTTACAGCGTGAACGCATTGGTATAATGGATGATCTGCGCGGGCTTTCGGTATTCTGCATGGTGTTTTACCATGCTTTCTATCTGCTCGGACAGGTTTTTGGCAACACTTGGGGCAATCGGTTGTTTGATTTTTTCTCGCCGCTGCAACCAATATTCGCAGGAATTTTTATAGTCATTTCTGGCGTGAGCTGCAACCTCAGCCGCAGCAACGCCAAACGCGGCAGCAAGCTTTTGTGCATTGCGCTGGCATTTTCGGCCATCACTTGTCTGTTGTTGCCGCGCGTTGGAATTGACGGTCTGCAAATCCGCTTTGGGATCCTGCACCTTCTCTCCATCTCCATGCTACTCTTTGCGCTCTTGCGCCCGGCACTCGAAAAAATACCGACAACGTGGGGCTTTGCGCCGTTTTTTGTTCTCTATTTGCTCACATATCATCTGGAATTCCGCAAAATTGGTGTGCCATATCTGCTGGAATGGGATTTGCCTGCCACGCTCTATCAAAGCCACTGGCTTTTTCCGTTCGGTCTACGCCGCAGTGACTTTTACTCAGCTGATTACTTCCCACTAATGCCTTACCTTTTTCTGTTTTTGGCAGGGACATTCCTTGGCAAACTCCCCACACCCGGCTGGGCAAAGAAAACCCGCGCACGCTCGTTAACCTTTTTAGGGCGGCACGCGCTGATTATTTATATGGCGCATCAGCCAGTGATTATGGGGCTTTTTGCAGTAGTTGACTGGTTGCTGCATAAGTAAGTAAGTTTCTGCGCGTATTCACACATTTCAGCAATGATTAAACGCATCACTGCACAACAACGTTTTCACTGCCTAACAGTCGTGTAAGTTCACGCAAAAGCGGCGTGTTCAGCGCGGAAGGTCGTTGCTTCGCGTATTCCTTTATATCCGCAAAATAGAATAACACAGGCACCTTTCCTGCATCCTCACCCGAAAATATAGCCAGCAGCTTCTCCGACTGTGCGCGCTTGATACTATCCGCACCCGCGAAGCGCAGGCATAAACGTTTGGGCGGCTCAGCTTCTCCGCCTTGTTTTGGCGCGGAATATTTGCCACCGCCAGAATGATTGCGGAAATCGTCAGGCATCTTGCCCTCCTCGCCGATATCCTGCACAAGCGCGCACGCTTCCAGCAGCAGCTTAGCGTCCTCATCCTCGCGGACAGAAAGCCGACCCTCCAACAGTAGAATTTCTCCCTCCTGCAAAGCGCCGCGGTATTTTTCCAGTATCCGCGGAAATACCAGCACGTCAAACGCGCCGCTTATATCCTCCGCCGTCAGGGTTGCCATGGGCTCATTTTTGCGGGTCAGGCGGTTGCGTACGCGTGTCAATACCGCGAGCACACGCACGGTTTCCCCATCGCGTGACTGTTGTGCCGGGTCGTCATCCTGCGTCAACTCGGCGATCGGCGTGCAACCCAGTGACCGCGCCTGTACGACATATTCCTTGAGCGGGTGGTCAGAAATATACAGCCCCAGCACCTCTTTTTCAACGCGCAAAAGCTCATCCTGAGAGAATTCCTTAGCATCCGGAAGTGCATAGTCGTCTTTGTTATTCAGTTCCGGCAAAATTTCGCCAAAGCCCATTTGACCAGGTAGTTGCTCCGTTTTACGGCTGTCAAGCATATCCGCAATCTCTGGCAGAGCAAGGAGCATTTGGCGGCGGCGCGCACCCAATCCGTCCAGTGCGCCCGCCTTAATAAGCGCCTCAACTGAGCGTTTATTGAAGCCTTTTTTCTCAAACATACGGCGGCAAAAGTTGTAGTAAGACGTGAACGCGCCCCTGCTGCGCTCTTCAACAATTTCATCAATAATGCCCACACCAAGTCCTTTGATTGCCAACATGCCAAAGCGTATGTGACCGCTGCTGTTGGTTTCCTGTTTTCCTGTATTTATGTCCGCGCCGGGAATATTCTCCTGAGAGTCTTGCCAACCTGCGGTAAATGCCGCGCCGCCATTGTTAATATGCGGTGGCAGGATTTTTATACCAAGCCGGTTTGCCTCGCCAATATACTCCGCAACCTTGGTTGTGTCCGCAAGGTACGCCGAGAGCTGTGCCGCAAAAAATTCGCAGGGATAGTGGCACTTGAGCCACGCCGTCTGGTAGGCGACCAAAGCATATGCCGCCGCATGGCTCTTGTTGAAGGCATACGACGCGAATGAGGTCATCGACTCGAATATTTCTCCTGCGGCTGACGCAGGAATACCACGCTCGCCGCAACCAGCAATAAATGTCTGCCGCTCCGCCTCAAGGACGGCATGCTTCTTTTTGCTCATCGCACGGCGGACAATATCCGAGTGCCCATAGCTGTAGCCGCCCAAATCGCGGAAAACCTGCATGACCTGCTCTTGGTAAACCATACAGCCATAAGTAACATCCAATATCGGCGCAAGCAACGGTGTTTGATACTTGATTTTTTCCGGGTGGTGGCGGTTTTCGGTATACCTTGGAATGGACTCCATTGGTCCCGGCCGATAGAGAGAAATGACAGCGATGATGTCCTCAATCCCCTGCGGCGCGAGCCCCATTAGCGCGGAACGCATCCCCGCGCTTTCAAGCTGAAACACACCCGAGGTCTGCCCCTTGCCCAGCATGGCAAACACCTCAGAGTCGTACAGGTCAATTTGCTCAATAGAGAAACCAGATACTTTTTGCGCAACCATTTTGGCCGCGCCGTCAATTACCGTCAGCGTGCGCAGACCCAAAAAATCCATCTTAAGCAAACCCAATTCCTCGAGCGTGGTCATCGGGAATTGTGTGACCGGATCCTCGCCATTCATTGCAAGCGGAACATACTCCGCCACAGGCTGTGGCGTAATAACCACACCGGCCGCGTGCGTCGAGGTGTGCCGCGGCGTGCCCTCAACGCGCAGTGCCATGTCTATAAGAGTCTTCAGTTCACCGCCACTTTCGCGCATTGTTCGCAGATCAGAAGAAATCTCCAGCGCCTTTGCGAGCGTCATCCCAAGCTCCGCCGGAACAGCCTTTGCGGCGGCGTCAACGGCGGCATAGCTCAGCCCCATGACTCGCCCAACGTCGCGGATGGCGGTTTTTGCGGCAATAGTTCCAAATGTAACGATTTGCGCCACATGGTCAATCCCATATTTTTCCTGTACATAGTGGATAACCTCCCCGCGCCGTTCATAGCAGAAGTCGATGTCAAAATCCGGCATGCTCACGCGCTCAGGATTCAAAAAGCGCTCAAACAGCAAGGCGTATTCCAACGGGTCAATACCGGTTATCCCAATGCAATACGCTGCAAGGCTACCCGCCCCACTGCCACGCCCAGGTCCCACGGGAATGCCATGTGCCTTTGCCCATGCAATAAAATCGTGCACAATCAGAAAATAATCCACATAGCCCATGCTGCGGATGATGTCCATCTCATATTCCAAGCGCGCGGTATATTCCTCCGGCGGATTTTTCCCCTTCATGCGCTGTAAGCCCGCCTCACATTGAGCCTTAAAGTACGCATAAGCATCCCCGCCGTCAGGAACCTCGAAACGCGGCAACTTATAATTGTTGAACTCAAATTCCACATTGCAACGGTCAGCAATTAGCTGCGTATTCTCAATCGCGTCCGGCAGTTCCGGGAAAAGCCGTCGCATTTCGTCCTCACTTTTTACATAGAACTCATCCGTTTCAAAATTCATGCCGGTGTCTTCACCCAGCTTGTGGTTGGTTTGAATACACAGCAAAACGCGCTGTAAATCCGCGTCCTCCCGCCGCAGATAGTGCGCGTCATTTGTCGCAACCAGCGGAATATCCAACTCCCGCGCAATTTGTATAAGCGGACCGTTTACCGCCTGCTGCTCGCGCAGGCCGTGGTCTTGAATCTCAATGCAGTAATTTTCCTTTCCAAAAAGCTTCTGATACCACCGCGCGATGTCACGTGCTCCGCTGTTGTCCCCACGGGCAACGGCACGCGGAAGCTCGCCCGCAATGCATGCGGAGAGCGCAATCAAGCCCTCGTGATGTTTCTCCAGAAGCTCTCGGTCAATGCGCGGTTTGGTATAAAAACCCTCCGTCCACGCGCGGGAACACAGCTGTAACAGATTGCGGTAGCCTGTTTCGTTCTCACAAAGCAAAACTAAATGATAGCGCTCATTGTCCACGCGGAAATCCTTATCTTTGCGGCTACGCGGCGCAACATAAACTTCGCAGCCGATAATTGGCTTTATCCCCGCTTTTTTGCATGCGCGATAAAAATCCACAACGCCGTACATCACTCCGTGGTCAGTAATCGCGCACGCTGTCTGACCCATCTCCTTCACATGGTCGGCAAGCGCGGAAATGCGGTTCGCTCCGTCAAGGAGGGAATACTCTGTATGCAGGTGCAAGTGGGCAAACGGCATGGTGTAATTCCTTCCTTGGTGTTTCAAAATCCCATTGCAGAAACGTAGTTCAGTACACGGTTCTGCGCGACTAATTCTACAGTATATCCGCCAGCTGTTCCAGCTTTTTTAGCCGTGTGTATAGCGATGAACGCGTTATTCCATGTGCCACCTCGCAAAGCTCCGTAAGCGAAGCTTCCGGGTTCGCGACCCGCAAATCGGCAACTTCCCGCAACGGTGACGATAGCGCACTCAGCCGACCATGTTTTTTCAGCAAGCGCACAGCATTTAATTGACGCACCGCCGCCGCCGCCGCCCGATTCAGATTTGCCGTGTCAGAGTTCGTCTGGCGGTTAACCTTATTACGCAGCGTCTTTTCAATCGCCACATCAGCCAAATTCAGTGAGCATTCCATCGCGCCCATAAGCCCAATCAGGTCGGCAATGTGTTCATTATCCTTGAAGTAGAGCACGTGTATATTGCCGTGCTCACCACGCTTTGTGCGCTTAGCAAAAAAGCCCAACTCTTCCAAATACCGCGCCAGAGAATCAGCAAGGCGCGGAAAAGGCACAGCAAACTCAAGGTGATATTGCCGCCGCGGTTCACCGATACTGCCGCAGGATAGGAACACTCCCGCAAGAAACGCGCGATAGCAACAAGCGGTTTCCACTTCGTATTCCTCGCCGTTTGGATCATCGGTCGGACTTTCGTGCTCGGTTTGCTCCGGCTCTTCGCTGTCAAGCACGGCATAATTTATCTGCCGCCCTCCGGGACGTACCGGGCCATATGCATCAAGAATCCGGCGTGTATGCTCAGTGGCGTCAACGCTCAGCTGAAGCTTTTTTTTGCCCAGCCTTGCCGGAATTGCCGAAATGTTAAAGCATTCCTCCAACCGCCGCGAAGCAAACCATGCTACATCCTCATTTTCAGTACTCAGTTCAATGCCGGTGCGCGCATATTTACGCCCAAAAAGCAACACGCCATAGAGCATAGACATGGCGCAGCAAGCGTGCAGTGTTTGCCTGCAAAGCTCCGCCTTAACCCGCGCACTGAATGACGCTTCACTCTGCCCGCGCAATGGTGAAATCCATGCTGTAAACCGTAAACGGCTTCAGCTTATATTGCTTGTGGAGAGTGGTATTGCCCGGCAAATCGCCGCCCACACCGCGCATGGCCGCATCCAGCAGCAGGGTAATTTTATCCTCTGACTTTAGCGCAAAGTCGTGTTCAATTTTATCCAACTGCTCAGGTGAATAGCGACTGGCACCCCAGCCAAACGGTACGCCGTCAGCCATAATTTTAAGCCCATAGCCCTCAGAATCTGTGAGCGCAAGCGTACGCGTTTCCTCTCGGTGACCGTTCTCCTGCGGACGGATATAGGGGTGGTGCAACTCGTCAATATTCATGCTGTGCTGAGCGACTTTTGCGCCGCGCCGACGGTCAAAGTAGGCTTCGTGCGGCCCACCACCGTACCAAGCGGCCGTTTTAAGCGAAGGAACAAGCCCCATGCGCAGTCCCACGCGGATAAGGTTTGGCAACAGCCCCTGTGCCTCGTAATGCACCTTGATTTCGCCGTTCTCGCAAACGGTGTGGCGTAGCTCAACGCCCTTGGTAAATGGCGCACTCCAATGCGTCGTTACCGTAATGCTGTCTTTTTCGCGTTGAACATCCGCACTGCGTCCCTTGGCCTTATTCGTGGCGAATTTCCACAAACGTAACGGGTTAAACGGTCGCATCCGCGCGAACATTGTTGTCCAACCACGATCATTGTCAGTCAGCGGACGGAAGAAATTGGGGCGCACAGGCGCGGTTAGGTACTCGTTGTCAAGATAAATTAATGATGAGAGCGCACCGTTCTTGTCAAACGTTACGGAGAAATCCACACCAAAAACTTCAAGCTGCTTATCTTTTTGAACAACACGCACGCCATTGCCGGCAGGCTTCCGCTCTGTCGGAGCAGCCTCCGCAAGCACAAACTGATCCCATGCCTGCTCGTAACCGGCATCTGTCCAAGGCAACTGCGCTTTTGTGCGGAAGCTGATTGTCATCACAAGCTCCTTACCGCGCGGGAAGCCAGTCTTCTCAAACGGTACACGCAAAGTCTGCTCACCCTGCGCCGGAACACTCACATCCTTCAGCACGCCACCTTGAAACTCCGCGCCGTCGGCGGAAACTGCCCAATGGACAGTATATTTGTCTTCTATCGCCGCGAAAAGGTTGCGGTTAATCAGCTTGATAACGCCGCTTTCCGGGTTCAGCAACTCCGCCTTCTCATAGGCATAAACCTTTTTGACCTCGTAATATGCGGGATGTGGCGTGCGGTCAGCGGCAATCACGCCGTTGGCGCAAAAATAGCTGTCATGCTTACGCTCACCAAAGTCTCCGCCATATAACCATTGTTCCTGGCCACCCTTACGCACACGTATCGACTGGTCAACCCAGTCCCAAATGAAACCGCCGCACATGTGCTCATATGTATCAAAATCGTCGCAATATTCCTGAAAGTTACCCAGAGCGTTTTGCATGCAGTGGGCAAATTCGCAGTAGATTACAGGCTTTGTGCGATAGTCCTCAACCGTGACAGCCTTTTGATCGTCGGCAACGGCGTTGGCGATTTTTTTGAACAAGCCGATCTTGATTTCTTCTTTTTTACGGAATTTCTCGACGATGTCGCGCAACGGGTACATGCGGCTGATAAACTCTGTAACCGCAAGATCTGTCGCCCCTTCATAGTGGATAGGACGTGAACTGTCAAGCTCCAAAATCGCCTTGCGCTCACGGAAAAACGCACTGCCGCTGCCAGCCTCGTTGCCCAGCGACCAGATGATTACACAGGCGTGGCTCCTGTCACGCAAAACCATGCGGCGCCCGCGGTCCGCCGCCGCCTCTTGAAAGAGAGGGTTGTCACCCGGGCAATTGCGCTTGCGCACGCCGTGGCTTTCCACATCCGCCTCATCCATAACGTAAAGCCCCAACTCATCGCACAGTTCATAAAGTAACTCACGGTTGGGGTAGTGGCTGGTGCGCACAGAATTGACGTTCGCGCGCTTCATCAAGTATAAATCTTCGCGGTAGCGCTCATCGGGTACAGCCCAACCGCTGTCCGGGTCAAAGTCATGGCGGTTAACACCGTGGAAAACCAGCCGCTTTCCGTTGAATTTAAGCACATTCCCGGTAATCTCCAGCTTGCGGAATCCTATTTTGATCGCCTTGCTGGAGAGAATCATTTCCTCCTTGCGCAGAACCAGCACAAGCCCATACAGATTCGGAAACTCCGCCGACCAGGCGCGGCAGTCCTCCATAGTGTAGTCAAACTCAATATTGGTGCGCCCGTAATTAGCACGGGTTGGCATCGTGCCGATTGTTTTCTGCTCCGCGCCGTCCACAAGAATTGCCTCGACTGTGCAGTTTTCAGGTGCGCTCGTATTTTCAAGGCTGACGGTCAACTTTAATGTGCCGTCCTTGTAGTTATTTTTAAGCGAGGTATTGGCAAAAAAGTCACGTATGCAAAGCTCTTCCTCGGTGTAAATATAAACCTCACGGTAAATGCCTGCAAAGTACCACATATCCTGATCCTCAAGGTAGGTGCCGTCAGTGTAGCAATAAACCTCGGCGGTAATTTGGTTCTCGCCGGGGTGGACAAAGCGCGTAATCTCAAACTCCGCAGGCGTCATGGCTCCCTGTGAGTAGCCCACATGCCGACCGTTTATGTAGAGGTGGAAGCCGCTTTTAACAGCTCCAAAGCAGACGAATATCCGTTTGCCGCCAAAGCTTTCCGGCAGTATAAAGCTACGGCGGTATATACCAACCTCATTCAGTTCCGGCTTAACATTGGGGATTTTTGCCTTGCGCGTTTCAATCGCGTCCGGGTACATTGTGTTGCGGTATTCAGGCGCTCCAAAGCCGTGCAGTTGCCAGACCGACGGCACCGGCATATCCGCCCAGCGGGAGTCGTCAAAGTGCTCGGCGCTGCAATCCGGGATTGGTTTAGTCAAATCCCGTTGCCAATAGAATTTCCACTGCCCATTCAGCGAAAGCTTGCAGGGACTCTCCCTTCCCGCAAGCGCAGCCTTGGGCGTAGCGTAGGGCAGAGCGGTATTATGCCCTGGCTCCTTATTCTCCGCAATCATCGTTGGGTCTTGCCAATAGCGTTGATCGGGCATTAATGGTTCCTCCAAAAAATCATTAAAACTCCAACGGCTTTAATCGCCGTGTTGCAAAACAACGTTAGATTTAGTATTTAAACTTCTCACAGCCCTGTGCCAGCAGCGCCTTGAATTCCGTTGGTTCTGGATAATTAACGCTGCCCGGGGCAGTGAGCTTAAGCATAAAGTCGTGTTCCAGCGCAACAAATTGCCCATTAGAGCGGTCAATGACACAGTAAACGCGTGCCCACTCGACCGTGCCTTTAATATCCTTGTTGGTAAATGTTGAAACGCCCTTAATCGCCGCGCTGATAATATCTTCTGTCGATATTTTGCTGTCGGTAGACATTTTGACACTGCTGTCGCTTACACCAATATCAAGGAAAAGATAATTCCCCGCCTGTTTGGCTTTGCTGTACATGCCCGTTACGTTGGC
>JAIRYC010000057.1 GCA_031267965.1 Oscillospiraceae bacterium
CTTGTAACTGCGGGCTTTTTGCGCCCTAAGCGGGGAGTTTCAAGTTCCCCGTTCCAAGCGGTATTCCAAGATTTTTTGTAATTTTTTCGGTCAGCTCCAGCTTGTGCCCCATATCTAAGAAAGCGTAGTGGTTGTAAAACACGGTGACGTTGGAGTGTCCGACATACTTGGCAACCTCTGCAGAGCTTACGTTGTCGTTCATTAGCGCGGAGCAGGCGAACTTCCGCAGGGAATGGAACGTCATTCGCGGAAACTCCGCTTCGGCAACCATGTCAGGGAATGTGGTTGTTAGGAAATTCAGATTGTAAGGTTCGCCGTCACCTCGCGTGAAGATGAACCTTTCGTCATGGTAGGCGCTCGCCCGCAGCCGCTTTTGTGATTCCTGTTTCAGCCTGACCTGCATCGGCAGGGCGAGCAGCTCGTCGTTCAGCGGACAACGCCTGCGGCTGCTCCCCGACTTAGTGATGTTTTCCCGAAACTCCCCGTCCGCGATGGTGTGCTTGATTTGAAGTATCAAAAGGGAAATCCATTGTGAAGTAGATAGTATAAAAACGCCTCGCCTTTCATCACCGCGGAAAAATTTAAGAACAGATCGCGCGACGGCATATGATATTAGATACAAAGATAATAATATCCCCGGATGATTTCGCTCTGATCTCGCAAAGAGAATAACAACCACGAAGACAAAATTTAAACAATTGAACAGGTACAAGCGGGACTCCATATGGCGCAATATTAGAGTAGAAAAGCGCAATTCCCCAATCGGCTTCACGTCCGTAACAACAACCTGCAAAAAACAGCCCAAACCGCCCAACGACCAGAAAAAGCGGCACAGATGGCAATATAATATCTGCAGTAGCTCTAAAACCCAGCTTGTTTTTACGGATAACTGTCAGAGCGGGTCGTACACTCTGGAAAAGCGGGTGAAAAACGCTCTCGCCCTTGCTTTTTCCCGAATAAATATGATAGCACACGAAGCTGTGAATACGATCATCCCCGCGCGTGCAGGGTCGCCCATTCTATATCCTATTTCCCCGCAGAAAACTCCGCAACCGCGTCCACCGTAGCCTTGACAAACTTCTCGCGCGCGGCGGTGCTGTCAAGCTTCTTTACATCGTTTGGGTTGTCCAAAAACGCGCATTCCACCAAAACACCAAGCGGGAATGAGCCGCAAACATAAAACCCGCCCAATGGCGAATTATCGTCGCCCTTTGCGCCGCGGTTTTTTAAGCCCACAACTGCGGAAAGCTTGTCCGCAAGCAACTCCGCCAAGCGTTTGCCATTGGCGTTGCCGCTGTCGTACCAGACTTCAAGCCCCTCGGATTTACCGGTGCCGATATTATAATGAAACTCCAGCAAAATATCCGGGTTCCACGCTTTATAAAGCGCCAGCTTGGTTTCTTTATCGCACTTGGCGTTGTCGGTGCGGTTCATCAGAGTTGTGTAACCCCGGGCGTTGAATTCCTTGTTGACCGCCAGTGCCACCTCAAGGGTTTTGACGTCCTCCCAAACACCGTTTGCATAAGCACCGGTGTTGCCGCCATGTCCGGCGGAGATTCCCATGCGCGGCAAAGTACTTTGTGTGCCGCCATTTATTGCGGCGCAGAGCGTTTGTATTTGCATTAATAAAGGTAAAACAGTCTGGATGAAAAATACCATGAACGCGTCAGGCTTTTGGGCAGCGTTAACGCTTGCTATCGGCGCCGCTATTGGTAATGCAATTATACATACGGCAAGAAATACGGCAGTAAGCTTGGTGCGTATGAATGTTTTTAACTTAGACATGTACATTTTTCCTTTTCAATTTACAACAAGTTTAGCTGTCATTATACAATAACGGCCTAAAATTGCAAACAGGAAAAACTAAACATTTAATATTATAAATGAAAATTTTTTCTTGCGCGAAAGCATTATTCAGTCTCAAACGCGTGTTGAATCCAGCGCAGCTTACGCGGAACGCCTGCCGCGTTCAGATAAACCTCCGCAGCATCAAAACGCGGCTGCAAATCCAACGGGTTTTTCTGCATGTATTGCTGTGCCGCAAAGATTATCTTGCGCTGCTTTTCCGGTGTAACGGCCTCAGCAGGCGTGCCCCACATTTGAACGCCGCGCGCCTTGACCTCCACAAACAGCAAATATTGCGCGTCCCGGGCAATGATATCCACTTCACCATAACGCGTATGATAATTACGGCATAGCAAAACAAAGCCACGCGACTCCAAGTGCCGTGCAGCAGCGTCTTCGCCAAGCTTCCCTTTAATTTGCTTCTGTGTCAGCATCACTTTGCCTCGTTACTATAACAAAAGCCCTTTTCCCGCGCCGTAAGGCTGACCGCGTCGCCCGGCGCTTTCCGCTTAAGGCTGCTCAGTTCCCCGCCTGACCTGGTTCACGGCGCACCAACGCGCGGAACCCCACGCCGCGGGAAAAAGGCTTTTGGCAGATAAAAAGTATACCATATTCTTCTGACAAATGCAAGGGGTGACGTATGGCCAATATGAAGGGCTTGTTTCTTTTCCTCAAATATTGTATAATAAGCTCGGTTCTGTTCCGGGGCTTTGGTGCCGTTTATAGATAAGCTTTACCGTATCAAACAAGTAATTTAAGAGGAGAATGCCATGCTGCCAAGCTACGAGGAAAAATTCACCCGCGAAGGGCTTACCTTTGACGATGTGCTGCTTATCCCTGCACACAGCTCAGTCCATCCGAATAACGTATCGCTCAAAACACGTTTGACCGCAACTCTCTCCCTCAATATTCCGCTGATGACTGCCGCGATGGATACCGTCACCGAGAGCCGCATGGCCATTGCCATTGCGCGTGAGGGCGGAATTGGTGTTATCCACAAGAATCTGCCCATTGCACGCCAGGCAACTGAGGTTGACCGTGTAAAACGCAGTGAAAACGGCGTTATTGCAAATCCATTCTTTCTGGCCCCCGAAAATCTTGTGCGCGAGGCGGACGCTCTCATGCACCGTTACAAGATTTCCGGTGTGCCAATCTGCCGCAACGGCAAGCTGGTGGGTATTCTTACCAACCGCGATCTGCGCTTTTTGGTAGATTACGAAACGCCCATTGAAGAAGTAATGACCAAGGATAACCTTGTCACCGCGCCAATTGGCACAACCATTGCGCAGGCGCAGGAAATACTCCGCCGCCATAAGATAGAAAAACTCCCGCTGGTGGACGGCGAAGGCCGGCTCTCCGGCTTGATTACCATTAAGGACATTGAAAAGGGTATTAAATATCCCAACACAGCGCGTGATTCGGAAGGCCGATTGCTTTGTGCCGCAGCGCTGGGCGCAACCGCCGATGTGCTTGAGCGCGCCGCCGCCCTTGCTGAAGTCGGCGCAGACGCGTTTGTGCTTGACTCCGCGCATGGGCACAGCGAGAATATCCTTAAGGCAGTTTCAAAGGTTAAGGCGGCGTACCCCCACGTCAGCTTGATTGCCGGCAACGTCGCCACGGCGGAGGGCACATTTGCGCTGATTGACGCGGGCGCGGATGCGGTCAAGGTGGGCATTGGCCCCGGCTCGATCTGCACAACGCGCGTTGTTGCGGGCATTGGCGTACCGCAAATCACTGCCATTTATGATTGTGCAACGGCGGCCGATAAGCGTGGTATTCCTGTGATTGCCGACGGCGGCATTAAATACAGCGGCGAAATTGTTAAAGCGTTGGCAGCAGGCGCTTCTACGGTTATGGTCGGTTCGCTGGTCGCCGGCTGTGAAGAAAGCCCCGGTGATACGGAAATCTACCAAGGACGGCAATTTAAGGTATACCGCGGCATGGGCAGTCTTGGCGCAATGGCTGACGGCAGCAAAGACCGCTACTTCCAAGAGGATAACCGCAAGCTCGTCCCGGAAGGCGTTGAGGGCCGCGTGCCATATAAAGGCACATTGAGCGATACTGTGTTCCAGATGATGGGCGGCTTGCGCTCCGGTATGGGCTATGTGGGCTGCGGAGACGTGCCGAGCCTGCGCAGGGCAAAGTTTATCCGGATTACCAATGCCGGGCTTATTGAAAGCCACCCGCATGACGTGGCCATTACCAAGGAAAGTCCAAACTATTCGGCGACCGGATGATGATGTTTATCCGCCTTAAAAAAGCATAACATTTGTAAAAAGTTTTTCACATAGTTTTTATTTTCCACAACGCAGTTTTCCACAATATAAACAGTGCTAAAATATAGTAATAAATAACTCAAGGTTTTCCACAACCGTCCATGAATAACTCACACGCGGTTTTGCCAGCTATCAGAAGTACTCCAAGAGTTATTCCACTTTTCAACAGCCCCTACTGCTACTACTATATTGAAAGAAAGAAAAGAAGTCTTAAATCGGCATGGTTGGCAGCGGCGGCGGATACCCGGCATATATTCATCGGCAAGTGTAAAATTAAATGTAAATACCGGAGGTACATAAAATGAAAATCACCTGTGACGCAGCGGAATTTGCGCAATCGTGCGTAAACGTATCCCGGGCAGTGGCGGCAAAGTCAACGCTGCCGGCACTGGAGGGCATTCTGATTAAGGCGTTTGGCGAAGGCGTTGAGCTTACCTGTTATAATACAGAGCTTGGTATACGCACTACGCAGGGCTGTGCCGTTGAGGAGGAAGGCGCTGTGGTGGTAAATGCGCATTTGTTCTGTGAGATTTTGCGCAGACTGCCGGATGGACCTGCGGAGATTACTGCGGACAGCCGTTGCTATGTTACCATTGCGGCCGGTGAATCGCGCTTTTCGCTTATGGGTATACCTGCGGAGGATTTTCCGGAATTGCCGAGTGTTACAGGCGGCTTTGCCATTACCTTACAGCAATCACTGTTGAAGGAAATGGTGCGGCAGACGATATTTGCCGTTGCTGTCAAGGGCGATAAGGCAGTACATACAGGCATACAATTTACTGTTGAAGATAATAATTTGCGCATGGTGGCGGTGGACGGCGTCCGTCTTGCCGTGCGTCAGGAGCCGATAAGCTACGAGGGTGAATTATTGAGCTTTGTTGTACCGGCGCGCACACTTTCGGAGATTATCAAGCTGACAGACGACGATGACAGTTTTATTTCGCTCAGCGTGGGTAAGCGCCAAATTGTATTTGAATTGGCGGGATATACGTTTATTTCGCGTCTGTTGGAAGGCGATTTCCTTGATTACCGTACTACGTTGCCAAAGGAATATACAGTTACTGCAAGGGTCAATACGCGGCGTATGCTGGAAGCCTTGGAGCGCACAAGCTTAATGGGTACGGCGGACGCGAAACTGCGCAGCCCGTCAACATGTGTGCTGAGTGAAAAAGGGATTTTCCTTTCGAGCAGCACGGCTATCGGTACGGCGAGCGATAGATTCGAAGCAATGATTGACGGCAATCCGTTGGAGATTGGTTTTAACAACAAGTTTTTGATTGACGCGTTGCGGGCGACGGATACGGATGAATGTGTGCTGCGCTTTCATACGCCGATTACGCCAATATTGATTAAACCGGCGGAGGGCGAAGGATATTTGTATTTGGTGTTGCCGGTGAGGTTAAGGACGGAATAAAAAATGATGGGGGGGACGTATTAAACCGTCGCTTCTTTTACAGCAACGCCTTGAAATTACCTTCGGCGGCAGTCCTTAGCCGTCAGTGTGATTTTTTGGACTCTCCGTGAACTGATTTTGAAGAACAGCTTTGCTTCAAATGTGTTTATAAAGATTTTGAACGAATCGGGCATTGCTTAACTCATTATCCTTTAGCGCGTCATCTATCAGTTCCCTAAAATATTTTTTAGCCTCCGCTTTGTGTTCCTTTGTTACAAGCAAATTTACTCTATAAACCATCGTCAAAAAGATTTTGGCCAACTCGTCACGGTCGTAATTAGGGAAGACGAGGGTGAGTGACGTACGGCTCTTTGATCCGGCATTTCCCCGCATAAGATTTTCATATCGTCTGCATAACTGGCCAGGACAATAAGCAGATCGCTTTGGTAATTCTCCGTTTCGGCAATAAGTGTGGTAAGCGTCTCTTTCCCATAGTCTTTGATATCGGCTCTTTCTGTGAAAAGGGAATACGTCTCATTGATAAAGAGAATTGATCCGTAAGTATTGCGGCACATGGGCGGCGGTCTTCAGTGCCGTTTTGTCGATGTAATGCCCGCAAAAGTCACGTCTACTGTATTCAAAAAAAGCAACCGTTTTGCGGGATGCTTTTCTCATTGAGGATTTTTCGAGAACGCGGGTAACGGTGGTCTTGCCTGCGCTAGGGGTTTCCCTTAAAAACGCATGTGGAGCAGTTTTTTCCCTATAGCGCGATAATGTCCGCAAACTGATCCTCGGGAGAGCAGGAGCTTGACTCCAAAGTATTCTTGGATAGCACTGCACACATGCAGTTCCCTGATCAATTCGGACTTCACAAGGAATACGCAATCGCTGGGCGATTGCCAATGGTTTCAATGTAGTTAAAGCAAAGATCAATTTGCTGTGTCGTCCTGTCAATTTTCCCCTTGTGTTCAGCCTCCCAATATTCCCAAAATTTCCGGCAGAGTATTCACAGCATAATCCGCCTCATAATCCGCCGACATCGGTTCGGTAATCCCGCCAAATCCCTGCCGAATCCATATTGTTTTCATCCCCAGCTTTTTTGCCGGATAAATATCGTTGTCCAAACGGTCACCTATCATCCATGCGTTTTTAGGAGCGCACCCGGCTTGTTCAAGGGCCATTTTAAATATTCGCAAATCCGGCTTGCCGAAACCCGCTGCTGCGGATACCATATATGTGGAGAAAAACCGGTTAATCCCCAACAACTGCGCGGTATCCTTTCCATGGTTAGCGATGACGCCGAGCCGATATTTCTTATGTAGCAAATCCAATGTCGGAATGGCCGCCAGATATAGCTGGTCTAACCGTTTCGGCCACGGTGCCCACTCCGCGCCGTTCGGCAATTCCATATGGATGACATATGGGTGCGTTTTTGCCGTTATTTCAAGTTGTGTGCGAAACATGGTCTCATCTATTTTTAACCGCTTTGCTGTTTCGCTGATACGTTCATTCACTCTGTCGGTTTCATCCAGCAGGGTGGAACCCAAATCAAAAAATATCCAATCAATCATTCCGCGTCCTCTCTGTCTTTTACAAACAGACCAACAACTGTATTTCGCTGTCAGTCACTTCATTTTCCGCAATAATCAGAACATGCCGAAATAATCTCCATTCCTTTTTTCTTAATGTCTAATTTATTTTACATAATATCAAAGCATTTGTCAAGATGGAAATTGTGAATTATTTTGCGGAGCGTCTAAAATCATAAATAAACTGCCCACAAAGCACATCCTACATCTTCCGGTCAACTGATAAACACCTCCATGCCCACCCGCCTTGTTGTGAAAAATTTACACTATTTTGTCCGTTATAATTGTATAAATTTTCCCAAAGCAAGCTGTGCGTTTTGCCATCTTTTTGTTTAAATCCATCACGGCGCAGAAGCAATTTAAAATACCAAAAATACAATATATAGAGCTTATTGTGTTTTATATACATATATATTGTATATCAAGCCTCGAAAATTAAAAAGTTACTAAATTGTAATGTCCGTTTTCTACCTTTCATACAAAATTCTGTGCTTTCCCTATGTCACTAATTTTCTTAAATAGAAAGTTTCTCTCTTTTCTCCAGCATTCGGTGCGAATCGCTTGTGCATATTGCACAAAATGTCCTCCGTGTTCTTGCTTGACAAGTAAAAGTTTGGACAATATACTAGAAAACAGGCGAGGTTGAACTCCCACAATTCCAAAACCGAATCTGGTTTCTATGCGGTCGGAGAGAACCGCGGAAAGGATAAACGCAAGCTATGGCAAATCACAGTCACCGAAAGCGCAAGTTTGTTGCGCTCGTGGTCGTTCTGGCGATTTTGTTGAGCACCATGGCTGCCGTTGCTGCGGCAGCGGACGTCTTTACAGTCACACTGACCGCTGACGGGCAGACCAAAACCATTGATACCCGGGCCAAGTTGCCCGCAGACATTCTGGCGGAAGCCGGCATTGAGTCACGCCCGGGCGATCTGGTTGACGACAGCGCGTTCAGCCGCGGCTCCGCTGGCGCAATCACACTTTACCGCGCCGCTTCCGTGCACATTCTGGACGGCAAGAGTGAAACGCTGGCCGTTATCGCCGGAACAGTCGGCCGGGCGCTGGAGCAGGGCGGCTACACCCTCCGCGAGGAAGACAAGGTTAGTCCCGCGCTGGATACCGTATTAAGCGACGGCTTGAAAATTGACATCCTCCGCTCGTTTGAGGTTAAGGTTACGGCTGACGGCAAAACGCAGAAGTTTTGGCTCACCAGCGGCACCGTAAAGGACGCGCTCAAGCTTGCCGGCGTCACTTACAAAGCAACCGACGAGGTTGCGCCTAAGCCTGAGAGTAAGCTTACCAAAGCAACGGAAATCACAGTCGGGCGCGTAACCTACAAGACCCGCACAGTCAATGAAGACGCGGCGTTCACCACCGCCACACGCTACTCTAATACCCTTTATGTTGGCGAAAGCAAAATCAGCACCAAGGGCGTTGCGGGGGTAAACAAGGTCACATACAAGGATAAATACGTGGACGGCCAAAAGACCGGCACAATCAAGGAAAGCACTGAAGAAGTTAAAAAGCCCGTGGAGCAGGTAAAACTCATCGGCGCGGTTTCTCCGGCCTATAAGCCCATTATTATGAAGACGGGGCTGAAGCCCATCAGCGTGCTGCAACCCTCCAAAAAGCTCCGGCTGGACGAAAACGGCATACCCAAAAACTATAAGTCCGTTGTGGTCGGTCTGGCAAAAAGCTATTCCATCGGCGCATACGGCGCGTCCGGCAGACCCTGCGTGCCCGGCAATATTGCCGTTGACCCGCGGCAGTTCCCTTACGGGACTGAGCTTTATATTGTTTCCACAGACGGCAAGTATATTTATGGTTATGCTGTGGCGAGTGACACCGGACTGTTTGTGAAGAAAAACAGCTGCATGGTAGACCTCTTTATGCCAAGCATGAACGCGTGCGTTAACTGGGGCGCGCGGAACGTCAGGATTTATGTGCTGTAAGTAATCGGTCCGATTGCTTTTAATAAAAGGGCGTTGCGCGGGCAACGTCTTTTTGCTTTAATTTACAAACCCGCAACAGCTTATTCACATAAATGCACTTGCGCAAGGGCGCGTTTTTCTTGTATTCTAAACTATATGGCACAAAAAATAAACCGGAGGGCCTCATTGCAACGCATAAAACAACAAAACGCAAGCTCTGCGCTGACACTGAAAAACAAGCTCATTTATGGCATTGGGGCAATGGGCCTGGATATGAGCTACGGACTGTGCTTCTCGTTCTTCATGAAGTACAGCACGGACGTTTTGCTCATCGATTCTTTCTTTTTAGGCGTTATGATGGCTGTCGCCCGCGTTTGGGACGGCGTCAATGACCCCATGATGGGCACAATCGCAAACAACACCAAAAGCCGCTTTGGGCGCTTTAGGCCTTGGGTGTTCCTCGGCGGAATATTAAACGCTGTCGTGCTGTTCTTCCTGTTCTTTAACCCGGGCTTCAACACCGGCAGCGTTAAACTGCATATCTATATTACCATCTTCTATGTCCTTTGGGGAATGAGCATGACCATGATTGATATTCCCTATTGGTCATTTATTCCCACGCTGACGAGCAACCTGAATGAGCGCAATGTAATTTCTGCAATCCCGCGCTTTTTCTCGGGGCTTGGTCAGTTGACTGTTATGGGCGCAACCCCGCTGATTCTCTCCGCGTTCCCTGCGGAAAAGCAGAGCACAGGCTTTGCGCTCATTGCTGCGGGGCTTAGCATAATGATGATCATCACCTCAACAATAACAGCCGCCGGCACACGGGAACGGATTGTTCCGCCAAAGGAAGAGAAGTTCACCTTTAAGGAAACACTGCGCACTTTGCGCGGCAATGACCAGTTGCTCGTCTTTTTGGTCGTGGTGATTCTCTTTAACCTTGGCTGGTACATGATGAACGCGCTTGCAGCGTACTTCTTTGACTACGTAGCGGAGGACAATAAGCTCTTTACGCTGTTTGCGGCGGTTTCGGGCGTGGCGCAGGCGGTAGGGCTTGTGCTCATGAGCCCGCTGAGCAAGCGCTTTGGCAAGCAGCGCGTTTTTAAGGGCGGAATTACCGCCGCCATCGTCGGTTATTTGGCTTTGCTGTTCATCTCCACGCGCGGTACGCTGAATATTCCGCTGTTCTTTGCTTTTGACTTGCTGGCGTGCCTTGGAATTGGCTGCGTTTTCACTGCCGAGATGAGCATGTTTGCGGACCTTGTGGATTACGGCGAATTCAAGCTCGGCAAGCGCACAGAATCTATCGTGTACTCCATGAAAAGCTTCCAGATGAAGTTTGCGCAAATGGCACAGGCGCTGATTATGGGCATTGGGCTTGCAATTTTTAGCTATCAGAAGAACGTGCACCCGCAGCCGGAATCCGGCAAAACCGGCATTGTGCTCATGATGTTCCTTATCCCGCCGATCCTTGCGCTGGCTGCGCTTATTCTGTTTACGCGTAAGTATAAGCTGCATTCCGAATATCTGGAGGATATCTCACAGGCCGCGCACAAAGGCAAGCTGGAAGCTTCAAGCACGCAATAATAATATGCAAAAGCGCTTTGCGTGCTTGCAAGCAACGTGCTCACGCTATGTCTTTCCCTTTCCCCACTTGCAATTCGCCCGAAAATTCGGTATACTACATTTAATTGCGTAATTTGGGGGAGAATTATAGTATGGGCCTGTTGCAGTTTGCCGCCGTCGGCAACTACAAACGCTTCTGGGGAGAGTTGAAGTCACTCGGCAAAAAAATCCGCCGCCCCGCGCTTTGCCTGCTGTTTGATACCGCGCTTTCAACAGTGCTGTTTGGCAGTGGCATGCAGGATTACCTGAATTACCACTTCTACGAAAAATCCTTCCGCGAGCGGGCGGAGTATATCACCATCGGCTGGGTGGCAAAATTTTATAAAACTGCGGCAAAGCTTGAGTACGCGCCGTTTTTTTCCGTCAAACCCAATTTCCACAAAAACTTTGCGAGGTATACTAAGCGCGCCTTTTTTGATCCGGAACAGGGCGTTGATGCCCTGCGCGAATTCCTGACCGAACACCCCGTGTTTATCTACAAGCCCGCCATAGGCTTGGGCGGCACAGACATCCAAAAGCTCCGCGCGGAGGATATTACCGACGTGGACGCTTTCCTGCAAAAAATGCGCGATGAGCACGCCTTTGCGGAGGAGCTTATTGTTCAAGATGAGGCTTGGGCAGCGCTATGCCCAAAAAGCTGCAACACCGTGCGGGTCTACACCACGGCGTTTTGCGGCGAGAGCGAGGTTATTTACGCCGCCGCACGCATTGGCAACGGCTCCGGCGTGGCGGATAACTTCCACTCCGGCGGCATGACGGTAGCCGTTGATATGGAGCATGGTATGCTTGTAGGCACGGCCTTCAACGCAGCGCGTGAGCATTTTACAGCTCACCCAACAACAGGCATTGTATTTGAGGGCTTCCAAATCCCCTATTGGCAGGCGGCGCTGGCCATGTGCCGCGAAGCCGCGCTGGTCAACGACAACGTCAACGTCATTGGCTGGGATGTGGCGTTCACACCGTCGGGGCCTTTGTTGATTGAAGGCAACCGCGGTCCCGGCTGGGATATCGTGCAGGTGCTCTCTGGCCGTGGGCGCAAGGATTTGCTGCGTCCGCTTATCGCCAAGCTGCGCTGCCGGACATAAGTTATCGGTATGAAAGAACGATTTCCTAAAATAGGCAAACGCACCGTCAAGACCGCCTTGGCGGCAACGGCGTGTTTGCTGTTATTTACCGGGCTTGAGCAGCTCGGCGCCCTGTTGGAACAGTCCGACTATGGCTTTTTGGCGGATCTGGGCGGGTTTTTAACCAAACAGCAGCCGATTTTCGGTTGCGTTGCGGCGGTTATTTGTATGCAGCAAACGGTAAAGAACTCCTTGCACAGTGGCATCAACCGCATTATCGGCACGGTGCTCGGCGGCTGTGTGGGGCTGTTTTTCTTCTGGGTCAACCGGAACGTTTGGGATGGCAGGCTGCGCATACTTTGGGTTGCCGTCGGGAGCATCCTTGCGATTTGGCTGGTCCTGCTGCTCAAAAAACCGAATGCATGCGCCATTTGCGCCATAACCTTCCTGATTATCCTTGTGGCGGCTGAAAAAGATACGCCGTACCTTTACGCCGTCAACAGGATGCTTGATACGGCGATTGGCATCGCTGTCAGCGTTGCGGTTAACCATTGGCTTTGGCGGCCAAAGCATATGGAGGAGGATCATACAGACGAATAGCCGGGAGGGTTCCCATCACGTTTTTGTGGCTAACCATACTAAAATGCTTAACAATTATCGCATATACAAGCAGTTCAATTGGAATTTGTCTGTGAATCAATCAGCAAATCGAAAAAAGGAGAATATCTTTTGGAAAAGCAAAAAATACAAGCGATTGTCGCACAGCTTGAATCTAAAAATTCTCTTGAACGCGAAAATGCGTAGGAAAAATTAAGACCTTTAGAAACGGCGGTGATTCCATATCTTTTTGATGGCTATCAAACGATGAAAATGTATGAGGGCAGAAATGCTTGCGTTTATCATTCTATGAGGATATTCTCGGATTAGTAAAACAGCATTCCAGCTTGGGCTTTTGGCTCTAAATGACAGAGCCGCATTAGTCCGTCATCGCGCCTGTGCATTACTTGCATACTCATTACGGGAAGATGCCATTCCGTATTTGGAAAAGCTTCTAACCCATAAAAATAACAAAACTGTAGCTGACGCAACAGCCGCAATAGATTCTATTAAACAAAAGAACGCTCATTTCTTTATTGATAGAGATCATAGCGGGCGAGTATTTTGGGTTCTTAATCCAGGGGATCGCGACTAGATTTGAAATAAAGAAATATGATTAACTTGAAGTACCGGAACCTAAAAGGCGGGGCTTTCAGCCGCCTTTCTCGTTAAATCTCCATGCCTCGCGCGTTCGTCCGTAAGGCCCTGCCTTAATTCAACTAATACAATATTTTCCCTTACCCAAGCAGCTTCAAAATTTCCGCCATGCTGTAACCGTTTTTGGGCGCAAACGGCGGCGTGAGTGTCCCCGCGTCCACCTCGCCGCCCTGTTCCGCATAAGCGCCCGCTGGCAGAAAACAATCCGCCTTACCCGACATATCCCCTAACACGCAAACAAATTTTGCGCCATGCGCAAACTCCGGTGCGTTAGCTCCAATCACCAATATAGCCTTGGCTTTTGCCAGTGCCTCGCCAGTATATGGCGTAAAGCCATGCATCACTGTCATATACTTTGCGCTTGCCCCGCGCGCAAAGCCTTTGCCGAACACAGCCATGCCATCCAATTGAGAACCCTTTGCCAGCAACGGCTTTTGCGGCACAAAGGTGTACTTGCGCCCGGATAAAGCCATCGCCAAATCCGCCTCCTCCCGCGTGAGGGATTCGCTTAGCAGCAGTATCGTTTCTTCCGGGCTGTATTTTGTCAGCGCCGTGCGTGCTTTTTCAATGGCGATGCTCAGTTCGCCTGCCGAAAGACCTTGCGCGGAGTCATTCACCGCGGCAAAGCCAAAGCGTCCTTGCGGGCAAGCAATACCGCCGACCGGCGGCGTTGCTTCCAGCACTGTGTCCCCGCGCGTCGTGACTTCCAGCACACAGCCCGCGCCGCAGCCGGGGCACCGGCAGGTGTGTGTCTCGCCCTTGAGCGGCACCTGCTTGCGGTGCGGCGTATTTGCAGTCAGCGCACCGGTTGGGCACACCGCCGCACACTGGCCGCAGCCAATGCACATGCTCTCTTCCAGCGCATGCTGAAAAGCAGGGGAAACCACCGTATCAAATCCCCGCATGGAAAGCGACAGCGCATTCACACCCAGTTTCTCAGAACACACGCGCACGCACAAACCACACAAAACACACTTGCCGGAATCATACCGCAAATGCGGGTGTGTCTTGTCCGTCAGCGCCGGGATGACGTGCCCGGCGTAGTGTGCGTTCTCCGCACCGTAGGCCCTGGCGCAGCGCAGCAGCTTGCAGCTGTAAACCGCCATGCAGCCGCATTCCAAACAGCGGGCGGCTTCTTGCGCTGCCGTTTCCGCCGGAAATGGCAGCGCAATTTCTTCAAAGCTCTTTATCCGTTTCTCAGGCGGCAGGAGTTGCGGCTCCGCGCGCTCCTCCTTTGGCATGGACGCAAAAAACGTCTCCTCCACATTCTCGCGTTTATGGAGATATGGCGTACTGTGCGCAAGCTCCTCACCGCGCAAAAAACGGTCGATTGCCTCGGCTGCGCGCTTTGCCTCACCAATCGCCGCAATAGCAATATCCGCGCCGTTGTTGGTCGCGTCGCCTATGGCAAAAACGTCCGGCAGATTCGTCCGGCAGTTGTGCCCGTCCGCCAAAATGGTGTGCCGGCTGCTCTGCGAAAGCGCTTCAAGGCCGCTCGTTTCCGGACCTTGACCAATCGCCAGCAGGATTGTATCCAGCGCCAGCTCCTCAAACGCGCCCTCCACCGGAACCGGCCTGCGCCGCCCGCTTTCGTCCGGCGCGCTCAGCTCCATAACCTGCACACGCAACCCACGCAACGCGTGGTCGAAGACATTCCCAGCAGGGTTATTTCGGGAAATACCTTCCTCGGTAACCATATGTCCGCCCGTATCTGAGTGCACCTGGGTCAACGTCCGGTCGAAGACGTTCTCAGCAGGGCTATTTGGGGACGTACCTTCCTCGGTGGCAATATCTGCGCTTGTATCTGAATGTGCATGGCGCAGCGCGTCGCCGGTCAGCACCTCATGCGGCGCACGCAAAAAGAGGAAGCGCACACCCTCTTCCTTAGCCTCTGCAATCTCCCACGCGGCGGCGGGCATTTCGGCCTCGCTGCGGCGGTAAATCACGCTGACCTCCCGCGCACCCAAACGGACCGCCGTGCGCGCGGCGTCCATAGCCGTATTGCCGCCGCCGATAACCGCCACGCGGTCGCCAAGCTCCGGCGCTTTGCCCCGAACGACCTGCCGCAAAAAGTCAATGCCGGAGCGTACACCCGCGCTCTCCGCGCCCGGTATGCGTAACCCACTGCTCCGCCACGCGCCAATTGCGGCGACAACAGCGTCGTGTGTGCCGCGCAGCTCGTCCAGTGTAATATCCCTGCCAATTCTGGTGTTGTATTTTATCGTAATCCCGGTATCCGTCAGCAGACCGATTTCAGCATCCAGCAGACTTTTGGGCAATCGGTATTCCGGTATGCCATAGCGCAGCATGCCGCCGGGTGCTTCCATCTGCTCAAAAACAGTGACGCTGTGCCCCATCTGGCGCAAAAAGTGCGCCGCGCTCAGTCCGCCGGGACCTGCGCCAACGACGGCGACGTGTTTGCCGCTCTGTTTCGCCGGCTCAGGAAATGGGAGTGCCTCCGTGAGCACCGTGTCTCCGGCAAAGCGTTTGAGTGCGGCAATGGCAATCGGTTCCTCCACCTGCTTGCGGCGGCAGGCATCTTCGCACGGGTGAGGGCACACGCGCCCAATGCTCGCGGGCAAGGGTATGCGTTCACGAATCAGCGCAGCAGCCTCACGGGTTTCGCCATTGGCAATCAGCCCAACATAGCCTTGGCAGTCCGTGTGCGCGGGGCACGCCGTTTGGCAGGGCGCCACACAATCTCCGCTGTGCACCGAGAGTAACAGCCGCAAAATAAAGCGCCGTGCATCCTGTACGCGCGCGCTTTCGGTCAAAATATCCATGCCATCCTCCGCAGGGGTACAGCACGCGCGCAGCAGCTTGGGTGAGCCGGCGCGCTCCACGGCGCACAAGCCGCACGCGCCGGTCGCCTGAACCAACGGGTCGTTGCACAGCGTGGGGATAGCCACACCCACCGCTTCCGCGGCACTGAGCACAGTGCTGCCTACGGGGACGGATACGGCTGAGCCGTTGACGGTCAGATGAAGCTGCTTTGCCTGCGGCATAAAGGGACCTTCCTTTGTAGTGATTTACCATAATTAGCGTTATCGTGTCTAAAAAAAGCTTACGCACCCACCAAAGCAGACGTGCATTCTTGTGCGGATCCTTCCCGCTGGCAGGGTATGACGAAAGGAACACCTCGCCATTGTGTACAAACACAAAACGAATTCCAACTTTTCCCAACATGCCCCGCCGCTGGGCGGAAGGCTTTGACGAAAAAGATGCCCGCCGATTAACCATAGTGTAGCACATCTTTTCAAATCGTGCAAGACCCAAATTTCTTTACTGCAAGGTTAGGTACGTGTTAATAATAAATACGACGAACGAGCTTTGCCGCGTTTTCTTTTTCAACTCCAATTAAGAAGATAGGCGCGGCGGGCGGGCAAATAAAAACAACAGGAGCCGCACTATGAACAATCAGAGTCGCATGCAATCCTGCACTGAAGAGGACGCTCATTCCTTCACCCCCCAATTTGCGCCCGTCGAAAATTACAACGCCCCCTTCGGCCGTCTGCCCATAAAAGTATGTCTGGTGGCAGACCACAATTTCAGAATTTTTATCCGAACGCAAGGTTGACTTTTTAAAACCAAACGTCCACGAAGTTTATATCTGCATTAACAACGTCTTTGACTGTTACTGCCTTGATGAAAACTCCCC
>JAIRYC010000101.1 GCA_031267965.1 Oscillospiraceae bacterium
TAAAAATGACGGCACCGTACGGTGCCAGCTATTGGAGTGAGAATATAGAGTTGCTTAAGGAGTTATATGGGAATGCGGCTTTACCTCCTTTAGGAGACTTCAAATTCAGTATAAGTGTCGATGTAACCGGGAACAAAGATGAAAGTGCTAGCCAAACGTACCCCAATGCCATGATGATGGGCGACGATTTGCCGGCCGGCTTACGCCTGGCAGAATACGCGCTCATTGGCTACAAGTTCCCAAGCGACACAAACGCAAGGAACTCGAATTGGTATTACCGGTCGGACAATTCATTTTTTGCTGATTATTCAAGCTTATATAGAGACAATGAAAGGCTGTATTTCAGCAGCGGCACCAACCGCCCGACTGTGGGAGAGGTAACAGGAACCGGGAACCAAACGTCGCTTAAGGTTTACAGGAATGTAGCGAATCATTCCGGTGTCATCACAGCGTACTTCAATGTTCTGGTGCCCAATGATGCGGCGGACGGCACCGTGTACGCAAACCGTTCGTATGCCAAGCTGAATACAGGCAAAAGTCTGGGTACGTTTGATCTGGGTACGTTTACTAATGATGTTCCAAAGAGTCCAATAGCCGCGCACCTCCCGGAAATTTACACCAATACAACCTATGATGCCAATACCGGAGTAACCAGCAACAGCCAGCAATGGAAGCACCTGGACGACCCGGAGTGGTTTACCACCTATTACTCCAACTACACCTACCACACGGTGGGCAAGGCCCCGCCCGCGGCGGAACCGGCTGGCGTTGTGGAAAAATACCACATCCTCAACACCTCCACCGAGCTGAAGAGCGACAAAACCACCGTGAAGAACAAGGGCGAGGACTTTTACCCGGACACCACCGCGCCGCAGGAAATCAACAGCACCGACGGCAAAACCTACCGCTATCAGGGCTACAAGCTGGACGGCGGCCCGGTTGTTTACACCAAAACGGATGTGCCGCCCGACATGACGGACCTGCAGGAAGACCACACCATCATCTATTACTACATGCCCGACGTGAAGGTCATCGAGCATTACCGCGAAATGACCGGCGCCGACACCATGACCACAAACGTCATTAAAAACGACACGGAAGTGTTTGTGCCGTGGAGCGCCGGCTATACCGCCGGCATTGACCGCCGCGACAACATCACCAAGGACGGCCGGACGTATACCTATCAGGGCTATTCCTTGGACGGCCCCGTTGGCGGACCACCCGCGGGCGCCGACCCCACCGTCTACGTTTCCGGCGATACGCAGTCGCCGACCTATACCGGCGTTGAGGAAGAGCGCAACATCTTCTTCTATTTCAAGCGCGACCCGCATGTGACGGTCATTTACCGTGACCTGGATAACCCGTCCACCCTCCCGGACGACGAGCTGAAGGCGCGCACCGACAGCAGCGTCCCGCTTCAGGGTTCGTATTATCCCTCCCCGTCGAACTGGTTACCCATTGGCAGCTTCAACTATTGGGGCTACCAGCGCGTCGGCACGGAAGCCGCGCCCGTCCGGGGCAATCCGCCCAACCCCAGCTGGAGCAACATGGAAGATGATGAAACAATCATTTACTACTTCCGTAATGTACCCGTTGTTACCGTGCACTTTGTGGAGATTGGCAACGAGAGCAGCATTCTGCGCAATGACGAGACGCTTTATCCGGCAGCCTCCGGCGACCCGGTGAGTATCCCCTTGAGCTTTTTGGATGACATTCTGCGCGCAAATGGCAAAACCTATCAGTACAAGGGCTGGAAGATTGACGCCGGCGCTTACACAACGGGCGACCCGACTGACCCGGCGATTGCCGGCGTAACGGCAAACCAAGAGATTACGCTCTATTTCCAGACCACGTATCTCATCACCGAAAAGTTTCATGGCGACGATTACGTGACCGATCCGCACCAGGACGCCACTGAACTCCTGACAGACGTTAACACCACGGCCTTGGGCGGCGAGGACTTTACCGGAGCTTATCCGTTGTACGTCGTTAAAAATGGCGAGCGCTGGAACTATGTCGGCTACCGCTACGGTTACACGGACAATGCGCCGCTGCAGCCCGGCACCATGCCCGACCCAACCTTTGAGGATATTGCTTCCGATCAGGGAATCATCTATGTTTACCGCAAACAAGCAACCCCGCCAACAACAGTCGAAATCCTGGAACGCTTCCGTGAAAAAGACAACACCAGCAATATTCTGCAAAATGACAACAGCATTGAATTGAATATCGGCGCGGATTACACCGGAAATCCGCTTGGTATGCTCACAAAGGGCGGCGAGAACTATTACTATTGGGGTTATCAGGTCGATAATGACACAGTGCAGCAGGGAACTCCGCCGACCCCGACGCTGGGGAGCATTAACAGCACGCATATTGTCACCTATCTTTACGACAAAACGGGACTCTATGCGGTGAAGAATGCTTATATAAACGGTTCAACCACAAAAGCGAACGGATCGCAAGGCAATCCGGTTCAAGTGGAGATAGGCGACACGGTTACCTATGAGATCATTTTGAACCATAGTGTTGCTGGTGCTGCACAAATGACTGTAAATGACGTGATTCCAGATGGCTTAACATTTGTAAGCCAAACAGCCGAAAATGGTGGTGTGTTTGGGCGTGTAGGTCAGCACTGCACATGGACATGGACGAATCCGCCTGTGGGCGAAACAAAAGTCACAGTCACCGTTACTGTAACAACGCTGCAGGACCCGAATATATATGATAACCAAGCGGTTTTGGCTGTCGACTCAAAGTCTACAGACACAAACCATACGTATCACAAGACACGCACGGTTCAGGTTGTGGAACGCTTCCGTGAGCTAAGTAACATACCTAATATACTAAAAAATGATAATACCATTACACTGCCATATCATGGTGATTATATTCCCGGCACAGATACACCGCCCGCCACATTAACAAAAAGTTCAGTCGATTATACCTACTATGGCTATCAAATCGGCACAGGCGCCATTGTGCCGGGTGACTCGCCGACCGCTCCGGTTGCCACCATCTTGGGAATTACCACCGATGCAGAGATCACTTATCTCTATCGGCGGCAATATCAGGTGGTAGAGCAGTTCAAGAGCGACGACGCAACGCCAATCACGCTGTCTACGGATGTGATAACCAGCAATATCTGGTCCGGATCTTCGTTCACCGGAAACCACCAGACCCGTTTTATCCACAATGGTTACTACTACGACTACATCGGCTATAAAGTGGATGGCGGAAGTACGCTGATTAATACGCCTGTCAATCCGACGTTCAGCGACATCGTCGCGGACCATTTGATTGAGTACATCTATGCCAAAGGCAATTTGGCGGAAGTAAAGCTTCACCTTCGGCAAGTGGTTATCAATCACAATGCCCCCGGACTGCCGATACCGAATTTAGGATATTTCGTTCTGACAAATGAGGGCAGGGACTTTGCGGGTACCACACCTTCGGGCACTGATAATGGCGTTGATTATGCGAAATTCACCATCAAGTTCAATGCTGCAAGCACGATCTATGTGGTTGACATCAATGATTTAGTGCCGCAGTATTACAAATATGCCGGTTATGTTGCCACAGACACATCAGCCACGCATAATCCGGCTTCGCGCCTGACTACAGACGCTGAAGTAGATTTTGCCAGCAAAAGCGAGTGGTGGGTGACTGTCTATATTGAACCGACTACGTCAAATCCAGGGGAAAGCATCTCAGGCAATGTTGTGAACTATTTCGGCAATATAAGTGTGCCCTAAAAACCAAAAGCGGAAAGCCGCCTTGCGCAGAGCGGGTGGCTTTCCTCCGTAGTTCGAAGGGAAAGGTGAACAAAGTGACAAAGCACATCATCAACGAAGATGAATACAGAGCAGTAAAAACAATTGCCCAAAATGTTGATAATGTGGGTATACTTAGACGCTTACAGGTCATTATGTTTAGATATGAGGGCAAAAGTGATGCGGAGATTGCAAATAAACTTTGGTATTCGCTGAAGCGTGTCAGCCAGCTTTGCCGTAAATTCAAGTCGCTCGGCGTGGAGCAATATGCCCGTGCCAGATATAATGGCCAGTTCAAGTATCGGGTTCTCAAGCGAGGCGAAAATAGCGGAGAAAAAGTCGATGCGAATAAAGAATGAAAAGCACGGCATAAAGTTCATACGTTTGACGGTCATTTTGCTTCTGCTGGGCGCGAGCATTTTTGGTGGGTTAAAGCTTTATGAAGGCTGGAACGAAAAGCGCAAGTTGGACAATGAAAAAGACCGTCTGGAGCAATATGAACCCGAAGAAGATGATTCTAATAGGCAAAAAATCCGCGATCTGCTCGCTCGGTATCCGGATGTAGTCGGCTGGCTAAAGATTGAAAACAGCGTTATCAGCTATCCTTTTGTACAGACGGCCAACAACAATGATTATCTGCACAAAACGCTCGACGGCAAAACGCTTTCGGCGGGAACCTTGTTTATGGATTACCGAAATCATGCGGATTTTTCGGATTTTAATAGCGTGATTTATGGGCACCACATGCAGAATGGCAGCATGTTTGGTACACTGAAGAATTTCATAAACCAAAAAGAATTTTGGGATGTCCATAGGCGCGGCTGGATTTATCTTCCGTATCAAACACTGGAGCTTGAGTTTTTCGCGGTGATCACAGTACATGAAACAGACCAGACTATTTATGGGCTGATTTATCCGGATAATACCTCAAAGCAGAATTTCCTGTCACATCTTGAGCAGAAAGCGAACCGTTGGCGTGACATTAGCGTTACTGCGGACGACCGCTTTGTCTGCCTTTCCACCTGTGCTACGGCCACCAGCCCATACCGTTATGTTTTGATAGGCCGTGTGGTGAAAAAGTGAGCGAAAACTTTATGAATATGTTGTTACAGAAAGTGCGCCAGTAACCAAATCAACACACTAAGCCCGGCCAGCGCGCCAAGGATTTTCAATCCCCAGCGCAAGCCGTCGTCAGCGTTTGTGGGTGTGTTTGAGTTGATAAAATTCATGATAGGATGCGTAACCTTTTTGCCCACAATGTCGCGGTAACGCAATGTGTAGGTTTTGTAACCACGCGGATTTTCCTCCGGAATTTCGAAGACACGCACGGCACGGTCAATGCTTGGACCGTATGTATTAAAGCCCGAGCCGGGGCAATATCCCAAATCCATACCTGCCGGGTGGTGTGCCGCCCAGCTATTTTTGTGGTCGTGGCCAACATACATGGCAAAAACGTCGCCCTTTTCCAGCATCGCGGCAAATTCGCCCGTGTTCTCGTCCGGACAGGCAATGCTTTCGCCCATATAGTCCAGTGAGTATACATATTCGGGATTGGGCTTCCAGTATCCGGCAAACTTGCGGTACGCACGGATTGTGCCGGGCGCGTTCTTTTCAACCTTGGTGAGGACTTCGTAATACTCCTGCACCGGGATGTGCTGAAACACGATTGACGGTACAACCTTGCCGCCGTTTGCCGCCGTCAAATCGTTACGCTGAGCACGGTACCACTCAATTTGTTCTGGCTTGACCGGTTCATAACCGGTACCTGCGTTGCCGTTGGAATCAATCATATATACGTTCAGCGCTGTTTGACTACTGTCGCTGGCTTGAATTGGGATTGTGTATGTGCCCACATCGTCGCTTTCCGCTGTGGGGGCAAGGCATCCTGGCAGTTCCTTATAAAAGCCCATCTGCGCGTTCTTGCCCGTGGGGCTTGAGAAGCCTTGGCTGTCGTGATTGCCGAAGGTGGGGGCAAAGGGAATGCCGCGCTCCACCACGGGGTGGAGCATATCGTGCAATGCTTTGCGGATTCTGCCGGGAGTTGCTTCTGCGCCCTTTGCGCGGAAGGCGGCGTCGTAGCCCTTTATCTGGTCGCCGGTGAGTACGACTAGGTCAGGCTTGACCTTATCAAGCGCGGCTGAAATCAGCTTGAGCGTATCGGGCGAGATGTTAGGACCGTCCTGCGCGTCCGCAATTTGCATGATGACGAACGGTTTGTCTTTTTTAAAGCGCATCTTGCTTGCCTCCATAAGTTTTATTATTTTGATTTAAGGTCATTTTAGCACAGAATTTAACTATTCACCTGCCGCAAACATACAGATTGCCTCAAGCGTCACCTCAAGGCCTTTCTCAATCGCGTCCGGCTCAAGGCTGTCCCAGTTGTCAAGGCGCGTGTGGTAGTAGCGCGGCGGGGTTGGGTCCATAGCGGCAAAGCCGGTTGCGGGTATACCGGCCTTAGTGAAGGCCGCCGCGTCAGAAGCGCCAATGTAAATGGAAGCGTATGGCAAATCCAGCCCGCAGTGCTCCGCCGCAGTTTTCACAAGCTCTTTTACGCGCTTATCATGCTGAACGGTGCCGCTGCGGTCGCGGTCATAGACAGCCATGTCTTTCAGGTCGCGAAAGGTATCCAGCGCAATCACAACCGTATCTACGGAAGGGTCGTGCAACTCCGCTGAATGCTTTTCCACATAAGCCTTTGCGCCGCGTAAACCCGCCTCCTCGCTTCCGGAGAGAATAACGTCAACCTCCGTGTTCTCAAAGCGAATGCCTGCGTCCGCCAGTTCTTCGAGTGCGCTCATGGCAATCTGGCAGCCGGAGAGGTTATCCGCCGCGCCGGGTACGCTTTTGGTATGGCTCTGAAAGAACAGGAAGCCCGTGAAAAATGGAAAAAAAGCAAAAATCCCCCAGCGGACAATTTCATATAGCAGGTTCAGCCAGCCCCAATTAATGCCTGCGGCGTCAGTCAGCGTCCTGAGCAGTGACGCAATGACGATAACCACAAAGCCTATCACAGCCGGGATAAGCACAGCCTTCATGCCCTTACCGCCGAACTTGTAGTTGAGTGTCCATTCGTATTGACTGTCCGAGTGTCCAACAAGGAGTATGCGCTTTTTGACGGAGCCGGTTGGGGTATAGCGTGCGATAACGTTGTGCGAGGTCTGCTTTTTAAACAGCGGGTCAATGAAGCGCCAATAAAGCACGAATTCCAAAATCAGCGGAAGACTGCCCAGCACGCCAAGAATCGCGGCAATTTGCGTCAGCAACGCCGTCTTAAAGAAGAACAGTATTGATGCGGCAAACCCGCACGCCACCGTGAACGGGATAAACCCCATGAACGCTTGGCGATGTACGGTAAACGGTTCGATTTCCACGCTGTCCGCAGTGGTTTTGAGTTGCTCTGCCATTGCTTGCTGCGCTTTGAGCTCGGCTTCGCTGCCGGGGGCGCGAGGACCGTAGGCTTGTATGAGCTTACGGATGTTCTCCATGATGTTGGCAGTGCTTTGGGCGATATGGAAGTCCTTTTCGCCCGCCAAAGCTTTGGCTGTTTTCATATGTCACTCCTTGTGCTGCAATTTCCCGGGGATATTGTAACATCTTTCCGGGAGATAAGCAAGTGCAAAGAATGCTCCGTTGTGTTATCAAAGCCCACTGATTGCACTTTTCAGCCGATAAAGTGCCTTCTCCAGTGTGCTGCGCGGACAGGCGAAATTCATCCGTTGAAAGCCTTCTCCCTCCGGACCAAACATGGTGCCGCGGTCTAGCCAAAGCCCCGCCTTGTTTATGATCAAGTCCGCCATCTCCGATTCGCTGAGCCCTAAGCCGCGGAAATCAAGCCAGGCAAGGTAGGTGCCCTGCGGCTCAATCAAACGAATTTGTGGGACGTTCTCGCGTAAATTGTTACGCATGAAGTTGAGATTTGAGGTCAGATAATTCCGCAATTGGGTGAGCCACTCGCCGCCATATGCATACGCTGCTTTTGTTGCTGCAAGTCCGGCGGAATTGAGTTGGCTGTAGCCCATGGCGTCAACCTGCTTTTTGAATTTTGCGCGCAAAGCTTCGTTTTGTATCATGATGTTAGAAACCTGTAACCCTGCAAGGTTGAACGTCTTTGCGGGCGAGGTGCAAAGTACGGTACGCTCCGCAAGTTCATGCGAGAGCGTTGGGAAAATCGTGTGCGGGTGGCTCCAGGCAAAATCACAGTGTATTTCATCAGAAACAATGGTTACCCCATGCTTAGCGCAAAGTTCTCCCATGCGCAGCAACTCTTCACGCGTCCAAACGCGCCCTGTGGGGTTATGCGGGCTGCACAGCAGAAAAAGCTTAATGCTGTGTTGGATAATTTTCTTTTTAAAATCATCAAAATCAATTTGATAAACGCCGCCTTCAAGTACAAGCGAATTGGCAATGATCTGCCTGTCATTATCTACAATGACCTCGCGGAAAGGGTAGTAAACAGGTGATTGGATCAGTACCGCGTCGCCGGGCTTTGTATATGCCTGGACCGCCAACGCCAGCGCAACGACTACGCCGGGCGTAATATCCACCCACTCGGGGCGAGACTCATAGCCAAAGCGCGGCGAAAACCATGTGGCGAGTATTTCAAAATAATCTGATTTGGGGTCTGTGTAACCAAAAATGCCGTGCTCGGCACAGCGATGTATTGCATCAAGCACTTCGCGCGGCGAAGGGAAGTCCATATCCGCTACCCACAGTGGCAAAATGTCCGCCGGGCGGCCGCGCTCGGCAGCAAAATCAAACTTCAGGCAGTCGGTGCCGTAACGACTGGGAGGGCTGTCGAAATTGTAAATCATGGTCAATTGCCTTTCTTCAAAATGCGGCACCGAGCAAGAAAATTACGTTAGAGCCTGCTCAATATCCGTAATCAAATCCGCCGCGTTTTCAATACCTACTGAGAGCCGCAGCAACCTGTCGCTCAAACCGAGCTTTGTGCGGATATCCTCCGGCACATCAGCGTGTGTCTGCACGATTGGGTATGTCATCAAGGTTTCAACACCCCCAAGGGATTCCGCAAAATGAATGAGCTTCAACCTGCCCAGCACTGCCGCCGCGCGTTCGGGCTTGTCCACATCAAAAGAAATCATGGAACCGAAGCCGCTTGCTTGTTTGCGCAGGATATTGTAGCCGGGCGCGTCCAGCAGACCGGCGTAGCGCACATGTGTGACCTCAGGTTTGGTGCGCAGCCAAGCCGCAATTTCAAGCGCGTTTGCTTGTGCTTTCTCCATGCGCAGGGCAAGCGTCTTTATCCCGCGGATTAGTAAATAGCTCTCCCACGGGGCTAGTATTGCGCCTGTTGTTTTGTACAAAAGGCGCAATTTTTCGGATATTTCCGCGCTCCTCACTGCCAGAAAGCCTGCCAGCGCGTCGTTGTGGCCGCCGAGGTATTTGGTACCGCTGTGTATGACAATATCTGCGCCGAGCGTCAATGGGCGGCAAAAATACGGCGTGAGGAAAGTGTTATCCGCCGCAAGCAGGATGTCCCGCCCTGAGAGCAAGTCGGCAAGCGCGCGGACGTCGGTGATATGCATCATCGGGTTGCTGGGGGATTCTGCAAGCACAAGGCGCGTTTGTGGGGTAATCGCCGCAGAAACTGCCGCAAGGTTGCCCGTATCTAAATAGGTGATGCCAAGCCCGTGCTTTTTGCCCAAATTGTTCAGCAAACGCACGGAACCGCCGTAAAGGTCATCTGAAGCAATGACCTCGTCACCGGGCTCAAGCAGATCCAGCAGGCAAGTGATGGCCGCCATACCTGTGGCAAAGGCAAGGCAATCCGTTGCATCTTCCAACACGGCGATCTGGTTTTCCAGTGCTTCACGGGTAGGATTTTGCTGGCGCGAGTAATCATACCCGGTGGTATCGCCAAGCGCGGGGTGCGCGAAGGTAGCGCACTGGTAAACCGGAACAGTGACCGCGCCGGTTACGTTGTTGCCGTCTGTGCAGCCGTGGACGCAAAGGGTTTGGGAATGCATGCTTACTCCTAACCTATTATTCTGATGGGTATTCTATCACAAGTCGTGGCGTAAGTCAATGCAAAGAGCAGCTTTTGCTTTATCTGCCACTACATGTTCGTTACTCACCAAAATCATAAAAATTTTACGATATTACTACATATCTGAATGCACTTTGACAAACCGATGAAAAGGGTGTATACTTAATATACAAGATATACAAGGTAAGAAAATTAAAAGGAGTTAACGCCATGAAAAAGCAATGGTATTACAAAATCATTACTGCGCTGGTTGCACTGTTGGTTATTCCCGCGCTTTTGTTTTTACCAATTTTGCAGTTGCATGTCGTTGCCAGCGTAGTGAGCGTTGACTTTAAGCAAAGCGTGGACGCGAAATGGATTTTCCACTTTGCTAAAGATAAACAAACAGGCAACGAAGCGCTGGACAAGTATTTGAGCGGTAATGGCGATGTCAGCAAAATATGGGAGAACATGGGGAGCATTCACACAAGAATTACGATTTATGTTGTGGCTGTTGTGCTCAGTGTGTTGTTTGCGCTGGCGATAATTGCGCTGGTGTTTGTCCTCAAACAGAAAAAGGGCAAGCTCTGGGTGCTGGCGCTGAGCGGTGCCGGGCTTCTTAGCTCAATTACCGCGTCCGCCGCATTTTCGTCAATCGCCGCGCCGCTGCTGAATGGCACAATTAAGCTGGGAACATTGTTGGGAATCGGTTCAATTGCTGATGGCTTTATAAATCTAGAAAGATTTACCGGCGGCAGTGCGGTCCCGGTGGTTTTGTTGCTGTTTTTGCTGTTGATGATTATCGTTACGGTGTTTTTGGCACTGGATTATATGAATGACAATAAGGAGAAAAAACACAAGCCGTCTCAAAGGAAAAAGACCGCTAAGCGCTGACTGAGGCGGAAGCAGGCGCCGTCAGCAACGCTTATTCGAAAACAATTTTTTTATATTGGTAGATTATATCATACGAATTGGTAGGAATATTTTTACAGACGAAAGTCAACTAATAACTACCAATTATTAAATATATATGGAGAGCTACAAACAGTACTAATTACCATATGCCGCCGCATAGGCTGTTTTGCGTGTTTTACTTAGAATCCTTATTGACCTGCACCATAGATTGTATTAGTATGACCGCATGAAGGTATAACGGGAGGATCGGAAATGCGTCTGCGTAGGTTTTTGCATCCATTTATTATGCTGGCAGCAATACTTGTATTACTCTGCTTTACATTGCCGGATAACGCCATTCTGCCTGTTGACAACATATCCCAGCAAAGTACAACAGAGTCGTCAATGGCGCCGTCAACAACTTTGCCAACCCCAAATGTTACCAACAATATACCGCCTACAAAAAATGTGGCGACGACAAGCGAAGCGTCAGAAGCATCGGCGAGTACAAGCGCTCCATCAAAAACGGGCGCGCCAAGCTCAACGAATGGATCCGGCAATATTTTTGGAGGTAAAGCAACGAATGACGCTCCCACAAAAAGCCAGACTAAGCCTTTGGTCGCTTCTGCCTACCAGAATAATGTACCTCTTGTTGTTACAACCATCTATGCGCCAAAGCCAACCACAACCGGTGCACAAACTCCAAAGTCAAATAAGCCGTTCCGCGCTGTTTGGATCAGCTATATGGAGCTGCCGAAGGCAACAGTTACCAAAGAACAGTACGCTGCTACGGCGGATAAAATCTTTTCGAATATTGCCAATGTGGGTTTTAATGCGGCATTTGTGCATGTGATCCCGTTTGCGGATTCAATCTATCCCAGCCAGATATTCCCTTGGTCAAGGTTCGTAACGGGCATTAATGGCAAAGTGCCGGACTATGACCCGCTTGCCATTTTGCTGAAAAGTGCAAAAAAATATGGTATTGCTTTCCATGTATGGATCAATCCATTTCGCGTGCAAAGTTCTGATACGGACGAATCCAAGCTTCCGCCAGATAGTCCCGCGGCAAAATGGCTGAAGGATCCGGCGGCGAAAGCAAAGGGTTTGGTTATCAAAACGGCTGGTGGTATATATTTTAATCCAGCAGCATCAGAGGTGCACGCGCTCATCTGCAATGGCGTGCGTGAGATTCTTCGTAACTATGACGTCGATGGTATCCATCTGGACGACTACTTTTATCCGTCGCAGGACATTACAATTGACAGCATACAGTATACCGAATATAAGCGCGGCGGCGGCACACTTCCATTGGATAACTGGCGGCGTGCGAGCGTCAACGCGTTTATAGCGGGGCTTTATCAAACCGTTAAGAGCGAGAAACCAGGCACAGTGTTTTCTATAAGCCCCGGCGGTAATATTCAGAGGAATCGTGAAGAGCTATACGCGGACGCGGCACATTGGGTCAGTGCGCCCGGTTATGTGGATATGATTATCCCGCAGCTTTACTACGGCTTTGAGAATCAGGCAATGCCATTTGAGAAGGCTGCAAAGCAATGGAATGATATGGTTAAACTTCCTTCGGTGGAATTGGTGTTTGGTTTGGCGGCGTATAAATCCGGCAAGTTGGACGAAAAGGCCGGGCGCGGTGCGGCTGAGTGGCAGCGGTACGATGACATTCTTGCGCGCGAGGCGGCATTTGTCCAAAAGCGGCACCCGGGTGTGGGGCTGGCGCTGTATTCGTATGCATATGTGCTGGGCAACAAGAAAACATCGGTCGTTGAGACAGAGCTGGCGAAGCTTTATGCTGGCGGGGTTTGGTGATTGCATTATCTCGCGCTCCAACGCAAATAATCAGCATTAAAACACATTTCCCCAACTAATTTTCTGCGAATGCTGTATGTGCTCAAGCCCTTCCAATAGGCGCACACTGCCCTCGCGGAACAATTCCCAGTCCTCGCCTTGAAGGTATTCCTTAAGTGCGCGGATAGTCAGTTCAACCTCACCCATCTCTCGGTGGATAACAAACATGTGCAGTGCGGTATCTGACTTTTCCCACAAGCCACTGAGTTTATTGAGGATTGCTTGAGCGCGGTCCTTATCTTTTACTTCTGCGGCTTGGACCGTCACCTCTGCGACTTGTTTTAGTTCATTGATTTTGTGATTGACTAACAAATGGGCGCTGATTGCTGCCGTTGCCGTCAGCCCCAAAACGATTATCGCTGCTACGAACCGTTTCATGCGCCGACCTCCTTGCGCACCAAGCGGATGTTACGCCGGTTGTCGGCAGTCAGTAAAAAAACATCGCTTATTTTCGCTTTCTTGCTTTTCAACAGAGTGTCCAGCTCTTTGCGTGTCATTTCCGCATCACGCAGAGCGGATGCGTTGAGCTTGCCGTCGGCAATCAGCAACGCGGGGAAAGAATCGCCTTGCGCCTGTGCGCCGGTATCCTTGACTGCCGCCGGGCGTTCCTCCGATTTTAGAAGGACGCTCAGTTGCCCGCTGGTTTCCCAGATAGCGTATTGCACTGTCTGGATATCAAAAATATCCTTTTGGCGCAATGAAAGCAGTAGATCGTCAACCGTCAGACGCAAGGATTTCATCTCTTTTTGGTCAATCACACCCTCGCGGATGAGAATCACCGGATGCCCTTGAACAATGGAGCGGAAGCGTTTGGATTTCATGCCGATGACTGAAGAAACAACTTCCACACACGCAAGCACAGCTACCGCCGCAAGGGAGTTCATCAGTGGAATTTCGTTGTCTTCTAGAGGAATCGCCACCAACTCGGATAGCAGCATCATAATAATCAGTTCTGTGGGCTGAAGCTCACCGATTTGCCTTTTGCCCATAAGGCGCATGACGGCGGTGATGAGGACGTAGATGATCAGCGCGCGAATTAGCGATAATAGCATTTTTTCACCTCTGGCATTCGTTCTTAGGATAGTATGCGCAGATTTTTCGGTATTTTGCCGTATTAGAAACAAAATTTGTTCATAGTGTGGTAATATATTATCAAGCATCGTGGCGAGGTTGCGGTACAGGCGTGTCAGTCTGATGAAAGGAGAGCGAACATGAGCGAATATATCAGAATTTTTATTGATTGGTTCACCACCACAATTGCACCTCTGATTGGCGACAACTTTAAAAATTTGTTTGAATTGATTAAAGATCTTTTTGCCGGTTTGATTCCGTCAGCGGAATAATAAGGTAAATTGTAGCACAAAGAGCAGGGCGAGGGCACCCTGCTTTTTTGTTTCTGTAAAATGGTTCTCTGTTTGGAGGGAAGGGCATACAAATAAGTGATATTCTCGCTTTTGGCTTGGAGGTTTGCTTACGGTCAGGTTATTTAAAAACAAACAAAGCTTTACCAGGCACATGACATTATATGCGGCGTTGTTTTGCATGCTGTGCGTTTGGGGCGGTATGTTCCTGCTGCAAAACCAGGCGGCGCTCCCTGCGGACACCGAGCCTACTGCCGTGGAGCGGACGATGGAACTTGAGCTAATTGAGTTGATGAACGAAATGCGGATAGAAAGAAACCTTAAGCCGCTAAAGGAGAACCCCATTTTAGCGCAGGTAGCGCGGGCAAAATCAGAGCAAATGCGGATGGACGACCTTTTTGCACATATCAATCCCACTTTTGGCGACCCTTTTAGCATGATGGAAGAATCTGGCCTTCATTTTGTTGCGGCAGGCGAAAATTTGGCACACGCGCACTATACTGCTATGCAGTCTTTCGCGGACTGGATGGACTCATATGGGCACAGGAATAATATACTCAGTCCGGTTTTTGAAGACGTTGGCGTAGGTCTTGCCCCAGACCGTCACGGTGGCTGGCTGTGGACGGTGCTGTTTATGCAGGAGGAATAGAAAAAACGCTTGCTTTTTTTTGCGAGTATGGGTATACTTTTATATATGTATACCTTAAAAAGAAAGCGTGATTTGTTTTGGCAAAAAAAGTCCGTTACGACGACTATCCCGAGAGGGACGAGTTGCGCCGGCGCAGCTATACCGATTTCTCCAGCCGTTTTCCCGGCGAAACAGCCAAGCCGCGCGGCACAAAAGAGGAACGCGAAAAACGTCATAATTTAACCTTGACTGCATTGGCGGTTGTGGGTTGCTTGGGGATCGTTTTCATCGGCTTTTTTGTGACAACCGTTTTGCTTGCCGTTTCGCGCCAGGATCCGGCTAAGATTACCGACGCTCCTGATATTTCCGGAACGATTGCGCCGACGGTATCGGCGACGCAAAATCCCGCCGAAGCGGCACTTGACAAAATCCGAGCAATGACCGCCACCGAAGCGGCCTTGGGCGGCGGCAGCGCGCTGGAAAAATTCCTAAAGGACACGAAGGCTGCTAACTGTGACACCGCAGTTTTTGTGCTAAAAACGGCGGAAGGGAGTGTGCTGTATCCTTCGGCGCTTGAGCAGGCGAAAAAGGGTGATATACTCAAGAAGAATTATGCGGCGGCAAAGGACTCAGTCGCGGCGGCGCATAAAGCTGGCCTGCACGTAATTGTGCGCATATCCTGCTTTCGCGATTCCACGGCGCCAAGTGTGCTGCCGGATGCCGCTGTGCGGTACTCGCAGGATACGCGCATGCTTTGGCTGGACGACTACCCGGACAAGGGCGGTAAGCCCTGGCTTAACCCGTTCAGCAATGAGGCTCGGGATTATTTGCTGGCAATCATCCGTGAGGCAGTGGCTATGAAGCCGGACGCTGTCTACCTGACCGGCGTGCAGTTCCCGAACGGTGCGCAGGCATTGGCAACATTTCCTGGCGAAAACAACGCAAATTCGCCGACGCGCAACGTGCAGTTAATACAGTTTATCAAAGACGCAAAGAATGCCATGGGTAAGTTGCCCCTATTGTGCGAGATGGATGCTCAGGCAGCATTACAGACGGCGGGTGCGGCGATCTATGGCGGAGACTTGTGGTCAGCGGCGGCGGATGCGTTGGTTATACCGGTCAGCGGCGAAGCTGAGGCAAAGCTTCTGCAAAACGTAACGCACGGCGGCAACAGGCGCTGGCTTCCACAAATGAAGGAGGTAGCTGGCGGTGGGACTGAATATGAGACATTTATAATCTCCTGATTTTATTCTCAGGTGCAGGGATGAAACGGCCCGTTTAGATTTATACCAAAAAGTGCAAAAACATCGAAGAAAGAGAGAAGAATAGTGTCAAATGAAATTGAAATTCTAACAAAAGCCAAGGAATATATAGAAAAGCTTGCGCAAAGGCAAAATCCGTTAACAGATGAGTCATTGCCGTATGACACGGTCTTGAACAATGTGCGGCTGACACGATGCTTCTTTTATGTTTCAGGTGTGCTGCAAAAAGTGATTGATAATGGCGGCGAAGTTACCCGTGTACAGAAAAGCAAAAGCGGTAAAGCGCACTTGCCGCCGTTTCGCATTACAGAGGAACAGAAAGTGCGCGTTCAAATTTCGTCAGAGCCAGTGTTTATAACGCATTTTGTGAGGTCGATAAGTGAACAGATTCAGGCGGACACCATGCGTCCGCTTAAGCCAACAGCGATTAATGCCTTCCTTATGCAGGATGGCTATTTGAAAAGCGATACATACATGGACAAGGACGGCAAGGAAAAAGCACACAAAATCCCTACGCCAAGCGGTGAGAGGATCGGAATCAGCACAAAATGGATTGAGTCTCAGCGTGGAATGTACCGTGGAACACTATATGGCGCTGAGGCTCAGCAGTTGATTTTGGATAACCTCGACGAAATTGCCGCTATCTCAAACGGAGAAATCGCGCCGGACTTAGCCTGATTAAGCTTGCACCAAAATTTGCTCAATTTTACCAACATACAGCGTGTGAAAATCCTTCTCCGGGTACATTGCGTGTGGAATGTCAGATATAAATCCTGACGGTTCAAAGTCTTGCGCTGCAAGCTTGCGGCAGAGTAGGACTGTTTCCGCTTCTGCAAAGCAAGTTGTATCTTCCAGTGGCACAGGGGTTAAGCCTGCGGCGGCAATTTTGTCAATGTCACGCCCGGACTGCACACCGCAGACGCCGTGTACACGTTTGCTCTGCGTGCCCTTAGGCAAAAAGCTGAGCGAAAAGCGTTCGTTTGCGTCCAAAAACTCCTTGGTATACCTTTGCGGGCGGACAAAAACCATGACGCAGTCTTCGCCCCAAAGCTCGCCAAGCATTCCCCAGCTGACGGTCATCATGTTGCATTTTTCCGATGTTCCGGCGGTTAAAAGTCCCCAGGTATCGCGGAAAAGGGTGACGGCGTTGACTAAGTAGTTCTCCACATTGATTTGCTGAAAAGACATATGAAGCCTCCATCATTTTAGATACTTACAATGCTATAGTATACACCCGGAGAGGAAAACTTGCAATTGTTTTGCGTATGTGGTATACTGAATCTGCCAACTTGGAGCAGGGAAGTCGGTGCAATTCCGACGCAGCCCCCGCTGCCGTAATGGGGTTGTGCGCTCCAGATGCCACTGAGCAATCGGGAAGGCGGGGCTTACTTAATCCCCAGAGCCGGAAAACCTACCGGAGTTGAGTAATTATTTTTGCGCTGTGCGGTGGGCTAAGCGGGAATTTGCGGACGATATCCGCAGCAAGGCTTTTCGAACGTTGAAGCACTCTGAGGCTGTTTGCCTTAGTGAAAAAACGTTGGCGTTTGGAAGGACTTGGCTTCTGCTTTTTTGTACCTGAGTGGCGCAAAGGCAGGAGTTTTTTGTTATGAAAAAACGCATTATCTCGCTTGTTCTGGCGCTGTTTATGCTGAGCGCAATGGCTGTACCGGCATTGGCGTCCACTGACGCGACGGCTTGGGCTGTTGGCGAACCCTATTATACCGCTGAGCTTGCGGACTTGCTCAGTAAAGAAAGCAAGCTGCCGGAGAACGGCGAAAAGAATGGTACCGCGGAGTGGGGTGTTTTTGCGTGTTCGATTGATAAGCTGGGCGAAGTTGACAAAAATTACCCCGCTTACGTGGAGTCCTGCGTCAATGCGCTAGGCGACAAGATCGAATTAAACGATGTTGTGCGTTGGCTGTTGGCGCTGCGCTCTTTGCAGGGCAATTCAGCGCAATCTGTGATTGCAGGCAAATTACTTGAAACGCTGCTCGCATGGAATTTTACCAAGGAAACCGGCACATGGGGCATTGCCTATGCGCTGATAGTGTTTGATGCATATAAAATCGAAAGCGAAGAGCGCAATGCGTTGCGCAGCATTTTGTTTGAGGCACAACACGAAGACGGCGGTTATAATTATCAACTCAAAATCAGTGCGGAAGACCAATACAGCAAAGACAGCGACCCGGACACCACGGCGGCAGTTCTGACCGCGCTTGCGCCGTATAGAGCCGAGGAAAAGACGGCGGTTGTCATTCAAAAGGCAATCGCTTACCTAAAAAGCGTGCAGTTAGAGAGCGGCGGCTTTGGCATGTTTGGCGAGAGTGCCGACAGTGCAGCGCAGGTGATTATTGCGTTGTGCTCGCTTGGGCTTGACCCGCGCGGCGCGGATATGCTGAGCAAATCCGGCAAAAGCATGGTGGATTCAATGGAATCATTCCGCCAGAAGGACCACTCAGTTGAAGGCTATGACAAGATGTTTTCCGGATATCAGGTTCTGCTTGCGCTGACGGCGTTGCATCGTTTTGACGAAAAACAGGGCGGCGTATTTGTGTTTGATTCCACAACAGTGGACGACAAAACGCCGTCCACTGTTGTGGAAACGGCACTGTGGGTGAAAATTGCGCTTGGCGTTGGCGGAGTGGTTCTGATTGTTGGCGCGGTGCTCGTGATTGTGGTGGTTGTTTCGCGCAAGAAAAAGCGCGCGTAAGCGTATTATTGGGGGCGTGGCTTTTACTGCGCCCCATTATATTTGAGGTATGCGTATGTATGCAAAAAATTTACGGCGGATATTATGCATCATTGCGGCAGCAATATTCATTTTGCTGACAGCCTGCACCGCTCCGCCGGATTCTTCAGGGGAAAAAACGCAAATCGGTACAGTAACATTTGAAGTTAATGCAAAAAACGCTGTAGCGTGGGGGAAGGATAATCTGCCGGAAGGCGGCGCGCTGTATCCGGCGCAAAGCGTGCCGCTCTACGAGGGTGAGAGCGTGATGGCAATTCTGCTGCGCATCCTGCCAGACCAGGTGGATAAGCAGGGCAGCTATGTGGCGGGAATTTGCAGTTTGCGAGAACGTGACTGCGGCGCTGCAAGCGGGTGGTATTACTATGTGAACGGTGAAGCGCCTCAGATGTCCACCGCTAAGTGGCAGCCGCAGGATGGAGATGTAATCCGCTTTTTGTATACAGTCAAGGGCGGGGATATCCCATACTAAAAGCACAGACATTAGAGTCAAAGCTAACATCAAAACGTTGGGCGGCGTGGATTTCATGCCGCCCGTATGTTGTATTATTCCGCCTCGCTGAAAGCAAGCACCGCTTCTGGCAGGTTGTCCTTGTTTTCCGAGATCGTAAAGACAAAATTTGTTTCGCTGATTTTGCTAAGCTTCTCCATGCGGCCAAGGAAGGTTGCCAACTCGGATAAGTCGAGGTCACGTCCGCCAATTCGTAAGGTTGCGTCCACAAACACGTCGGTGATGTCATAGTTCCCGGCGCAAATGCCGGTCAGAAATCCATAAAGCTCCTCATAGCCCATAATGTTGTACTCGTCTGTCTGCACAAGGCGCACCGCATTGTTTACATTGAGTTCCAGCTTACCGTACTTGTCCACGCAAACCACGTTGCCGTCGCTTGTCTCCGCCGCGGCATTTGCGCGCGCAATCAGCAGTTTTGTTTTTCCTTGGCCTTTGCTGCCCAAAATCAGTTTAACCATTGTTTCTTCCTCCGTTTTTGTGATTATTGTTGATTAAGCCGCGCTCGAAGTGCGGCGCGCTCACCTTCGTAACCGGGCTTGCCCAGCAACGCAAACATGTTTTTTTTGTATGCCTCAACACCCGGTTGGTCAAACGGGTTGACCCCAAGGATATAGCCCGAAACCGCGCAGGTCTTCTCGAAAAAATAGAACAGCCAGCCAAGGTGATAGGCGTCCGCACGGTCAATTTCCAGCAGAAGATTCGGTACGCCACCATCATAGTGGGCGATTCGCGTACCTTCAAGTGCTTGCCTGTTTAGGAACGAAAGCGGCTTGCCCGCAAGGAAGTTAAGCCCATCGGGGTCGCCCGGTTCATCAGTCAAAAGGATGTCTGCCACAGGTTCGCTGACCGTCAGCAAAGTTTCGAACAGCGTACGTTCCCCTTCCTGGACGTACTGTCCCATAGAGTGCAAATCCATTGTGAACACAGCCGCCGCCGGAAAGATGCCCTTATTCTCCTTGCCCTCGCTCTCGCCGAAAAGCTGCTTGAACCACTCGCCAAGCAACGTGAAGTCTGGCTCCATGGCGGCGAAAAATTCAATCTTTTTGCCGCTGCGGTAATATAAGTTGCGTATGGCGGCGTATTTGAGCGTGTCGTTCTCAAACAAGTTGTCTGAACGGGAATATTCGTCCATTGCATCCTGCGCGCCATGCAAAAGTATATCGGTGTCTACACCAGCTGAGGCAATCGGCAGCAGACCGACCGCTGTCAGAACACTGTAGCGCCCGCCAACTGGGTCAGGTACAAGAAAACACTCATAGCCCTCTTGTTGCGCCAACTCATAAAGCTTGCTGTGCGAAGAGTACTCGGTTGTGGCGTAGATTCGATCGGCGGCGCCTGCCTTGCCGTATTTGCGCTCCAGCAACGACTTAAAGACACGGAAAACTACAGAACACTCAGTAGTTGTGCCGGATTTGGAGATAACATTGATGGATATGTCTTTTTCCTCGCAATAAGTAAGCAAGTTGCTCAGTGCAGCGGAGGAGAGACTGTTGCCCGCAAAGTAGATTTCAAGTCCGCCCAATCTGTTGTGCTCCTGAGTATTGATAAACTCAATCGCGGCGCGTGTGCCCAGATAAGACCCGCCAATGCCGATAACAACCAGCACTTGGGACTGTTTGCGAATTTTTTCCGCCGCAAGTTTGATTCGGGCGTATTCTTCTTTGTCGTAGTCGTGTGGCAGTGTTAACCAGCCGAGAAAGTCATTGCCCTTGCCAGTTCCGGCATGGATGGTAGCATGGACTGCCGCCGCTTCCGCAGAGATTAAATTTAGTGCGTTCTCATCGGCAAGCTGGCCGGCGTATCTTGTATCAAAACGAAGTGCCATTTGGTCTTTCCTCCTATTGGAGATATTTTACCAGACGGAAACAAAAAAAGCAAGCGCATACATGAAAAGTGTGTGATGATACAGTAAAATATTAAGCAGTGTTACAAAAGTGACGCCAAGTATAAATTGCAGCCCAAACAGACAATCTGTTTCAGGCCGAAAAAGCAACAAAGAAACAAAGGACACACAAATCACAGTGAGTCCTCCGTATTCATTCATTACTGCCGTGCAGCGGAATTCACCCCAAACACACCGCCGGCGCCGCCGCAGCCGAGCAATGCTATATATAAAAAGGCGGTCACTGCGCCAAAGCCATTTGCAACAATCATCAAAACAGTGCCGAGCAGTGCGGCTTCTATTAAGGCGCAGCCAATCCCAAGCAGCAACCCCTTTTCGCCTCTGCCTTTTGCGGATATATACGAAGAAATGAAGGCGGAAAGCCCTGCAATCAGCACCGAAATATACGGTAGCCACGAAGCTTTTATGCCTATTCCCGGTAAAAAAAACGCCAACACCGCCAACAGAATGAAGAACAGCACCGCTCCGAGTCCGCCGCCAATCATCAGTGCCTTAAGCGGCAATTTAAAGGCTTTGCGCTCTGCCTTGTTTGTACTTTTTGCAGTTGCATGTTCCATGATTGCACCTCCGCGTTTTCATGGATAAGCTATGCGGCAAAATGGGAGTATATGCCTATGCACTTGAGTCGGTGGCGCGAATGTTGTATAATATACGCTGGAAATGATTACACGAAGGGAGCAGCATATGCCAAAGATTAACGTTCTGCCAAAGGAAATTGCCCAGTTAATCGCCGCGGGCGAAGTGGTGGAGCGTCCGGCGAGTGTGGTAAAAGAGCTGCTGGAGAACGCGATTGACGCAGGCGCAAAGCGGGTGACATTGGAAATATGCGGCGGCGGCATACAAGAAATCCGCATAACCGACGATGGCTGTGGAATCTCGCGCGCAGATATAAGAAGTGCGTTTTTGCCGCACGCGACCAGCAAAATCCTGATGGCAATTGACTTGGATGCAATCCGCACACTGGGCTTTCGTGGCGAAGCGTTGGCAAGCATTGCTGCCGTTGCGCGTGTGGAACTACTCACTCACGCCGAAGACGAAGAACACGGCGTGCGTTACGTCATACATGGCGGCGAGGAGAAGGCGTTTGAGGATACGGGCTCTCCTGTGGGAACCACGTTCATTATCCGCGATTTGTTCTATAACACGCCCGCCCGAATGAAGTTCCTTAAAAAAGATGTCAGCGAGGCAAACGCTGTCGCCGGTGTAGTTGACCGGATTGCACTCTCGCATCCGGAGGTCAGTTTCCGTTTTGTACGCGAGGGCAAGCAATCGCTTTTTACCTTGGGCGACGGAGATTTGCTGGGCGCTGTCCGTGCGGTTTTGGGCAGAGAGTTTGCCTTATCGCTCATCCCTGTGGGCTGTGAGGAGGGCGGCGTGCGCGTGCATGGCTATGTCTGCAAGCCGGGCGCGTGCAGACCGACGCGCGGATTTCAGTTTTTCTTTCTCAATGGGCGTTTTGTTAAGACAGGAACGGGCGCGGCGGCACTGACCGAAGCTTACAAAGACAAAGCAATGGTGGGCAAGCAGCCGGTATGTGTGCTGAATATTATCCTGCCGGAGCACTTGACGGACGTTAACGTGCACCCCGCAAAGCTGGAGGTACGTTTTGCTGACGAGCGTGCAGTGTTCCATGCGGTCTATGCGGCGGTGCGCTTTGCGTTGGAGGCAGAAAGCAAGGCGCAGAACGCGGAGGACAGTGATTCTTGGAGTGCTTTGCCGCAAGCCGGTACCAATACTGGGTATATTGCGCACCCCGCTTATACTGTGCCGGCTGCCATGCCCGCGAATACTACTCCTATGCATCCCATGCAGACCAATACGGCTGACGACATCGCCGTGGAAGATGAAGCGGACATTGACTCTACACCTTACATAAACACAGACAGCACGGCGGTTGCGGATCACCATTCCCTGTCGCAAGTACACACATGGGGCGAGCCGGCGAAGGAAAACGACCGATTCATCCCGCGGCAAAGCCCGAAAGTGTTGGGCGAGTTGTTCGGCACGTATATCCTGATTGAGCAGGGCGAGGAACTGCTTCTGCTGGACAAGCACGCGGCGCATGAGCGTATTATTTATGACGAGCTGAAGGCCAGTCATTCCGAGCGTTATGCGCAGCAGCTACTCACGCCGTTACCGCTTACGCTCAATAAAGAGGAATACAGTGCGGTGCTCGAGGACGAGGAAGTACTGCGTCAGGGTGGGTTTGAATTCACGGATTTTCAGGGCGGTACGTTGCTTTTGACTGCCGCTCCAATGGAGCTTAGCGCGGATGAGGCTTCTACTGCGCTTGAAGAGCTTGCGGGTGAGCTGCTGCGCCTTCGCCGTGAGCCTTTGCCTGCAAAGCTGGATTGGCTGTATCATTCCATCGCCTGCCGCGCCGCAATCAAGGCGGGGGATTACATCTCCGCATATGAGCGCGAGCTGTTTGCGCTGAAGGTGCTTTCCATGCCAGAGGTGCGCAATTGCCCACATGGGCGGCCGGTGTTCTTGTCGTTTCCGCGCAAGGAGTTGGAACGGCGCTTTGGCAGATTGGGGTAAGGTATAGTGAATGCTTGCAGTCTTGACAATAACCTTTACATAGTGATAGAATAACCGGGAATTTGTTTAAATGCGGGTGATTTTGTGGATACAGAAACAAAGGGAACCGTTGCCGCGGTGGTGCAGGGCGCTGCGGGAACAGAGGTCGCGAAGCAGCTTTACGCAGATGGGCTGCAGCCGTCTGTGCAATCGGCTGGCAGTTTGCTGAGCCTTGTACCTCGCGCAGTGAACTCGGTGTTTCTCAACTTGCATAAATGGATAACTGACAAAGAATATCAGTTGGAATGTTATAAGATTGAAAAAGAATACAACATTGCGAGCGTTCGTCAGCTTTTGGAACAAAAGCTAGAAACAGTGCCGCCGGAGCACATTGTTGCGCCGGCGCCTTATGTGGCGGTACCGGCGTTGCAGCAAATTAGCTATTGCATGGATAACGAGGAACTGCGGGAGATGTACGCCAACCTGCTTGCGGCTTCTATGGATGAGCGCGTAAAAAACGGGATTCATCCTTCGTATGTAAATATTATTGCGCAGCTTTCGCCGGATGAAGCAAAGATTTTAAGGTGGTTTGCTGATAACGATAAACCTATGCCCATAGTCAGAAGCCGGAAAACAGGGCTGAATACGATGATTTACTCTCATATTGGCAAAGAGGCAAAATGCGAATGCCTTGCTAATATTACCCAATATATAGTCAATCTCGATAGGCTTGGATTATTGGTTGTAAGATATAACAGTCGAGATTATATTGGTGAATATAGAGATATTTACAAACAAATTGAAACAGTAAATGAAATTGAATTTTGTGAATACGGTTATTGTTTTGTTTCTAAGATTGGCTTTGGAAAAGCATTTATCAAAACTTGTATTCTTCCGCCCAATGAGATTACCCTATGAACGGTATTCTCCTCCTCAATAAATCTGAGGGCATTACCTCCTTCCGTGCGGGCAACCGTGTACGGGGCTTCCTCACGCGCATAACTGGCGCCAAACATAAGGTGGGCCATACTGGCACGCTGGACCCCATGGCGACGGGCGTTCTGCCGCTGCTGATTGATGGCGCGGCGCGTTTTGCGCAGTACCTGCCGGAGCACGGCAAGGCATATTGCGCGGTGCTCAAGCTCGGTGTTACAACGGATACGCTTGACCGCACGGGCCAAGTCCTGCAAACGCGCCCGGTGACCTGCGGACGCGCGGACGTTGAGCATGCATTACAGGGCTTTCTTGGTGAGATTGAGCAGGTACCGCCCATGTTTTCGGCGGTGTCCGTTGGCGGCGTGCGGCTTTATGAACTGGCACGGCGCGGCGAGGACATTGAACGCAAGGCCCGCCGCGTGACCATAAAAGCAATCAGTCTGGTCAGTGCTGACGAACTAGCGGGCGAGTACACCATAGATGTGAATTGCTCCGCCGGGACATACATCCGCACACTTGCGGCAGATTTGGGCGAGCAGTTGGGCTGCGGCGCACACCTGACAGCCCTCACGCGCACAATGGCAAACGGCTTTGCGCTTGCGGATTGCGTAACGCAGGAGGAGCTGGAGAATTCTTTTGCCGAGGAATTCTGCCCCGTCCCCTGCTTTTGGCCGATTGAAGACGCGCTTGGCGCGTACCCCGCCTTAATGGCGACCACTGCGCAGGCAGTGCGCTTTGGTAACGGCGGTGCGCTGGATAGGGAACGCTGCGCCTCTGTGCCGGACGGGCTTGTGCGCGTTTTTGCGCCGGACGGTGTGTTTTTGGGGCTGGCTAATGCCGTTGACGCTGAACTGCGCGCTGAGCGCGTGCTAGCAAGGAATTATTAGGCTTGGAGTGATAAACAAGCAAGCGGACGCGTGAATAACCATGCGTCCGCTTTGCATTTATTACGGCAGTCTATTGCCTGTAACTCTCCAAAAAGCTTCCTAGCTTATCACTCAGCGTTGCCAGTTCTTCCACCGGCGGCAGGTACACAATGCGGAAGTGGTCCGGTTCCAGCCAGTTGAAGCCGCGCCCGTTCACAAGCAGTACGTGCTTTGCCTTCAAAAAGTCCATCACAAACTGCCTGTCGTCCGTAATATTGAAGCGTTTTGCATCAATTTTTGGAAAAATATAGAACGCCGCGTCCGGCATGGTGGTGTGCAGGCCGGGGATTGCGTTGACTGCTTCCACAATGGTTTTGCGTTGCTCATAAATGCGCCCGCCCGGCTTGAGCATAGCATCAGTTTCGGTAAAGTTTGCCAGCGCCGCCGGGACAATCCGCTGCGCGGGCACATTGGCGCAAAGCCGCATGGAGGAAAGCACATTAATGCCGGCAATGAACTCGTCAGCACCGGTTTTGTTGCCCGCAAGCGCCATCCAACCCACGCGGTAGCCGCAAATTACATGGCTCTTGCTCAGCCCGTTGAAGGTTACTGTGAACAAATCCGGCGCAAGCGACGCAATGCTCATGTGCTCCTTGCCGTCCATGACCAAGTGGTCGTAGATTTCGTCTGCAAATAGCACCAGCCCATTCTTGCGGGCAATCTGTGCAATCTCCAGCAGGACGTCTTTGCTATAGAGCGCGCCCGTGGGGTTGTTGGGGTTGATGACCAGAATCCCCTTTGTGCGCGGCGTAATTTTCTTTTTGATATCGGCAATGTCAGGCGACCAATTGGCCTGCTCGTCGCACAGATAGTGTACCGCCTTACCGCCCGCAAGGTTCGCCGCTGCCGTCCAAAGCGGGTAGTCTGGCGCTGGGATGAGCATTTCATCACCCGGGTTCAACAGCGCCTGCATGCACACGGTGATCATCTCGGAAGCGCCATTGCCGATATAAATGTCCTCCTCCGTCACGCCGGTAACGCCCTTTTTGGCCATCTGTGCAGCGATTGCGCGGCGGGCTTCCGGCACGCCCTTTGACGGGCAATACGCTTGGGATTTGCGGGCTTCCTCGGCAAAAAGGTCAAGGATTTCCTGTGGGGCGGAGAAGCCGAACGCCGCTGGGTTTCCGGTATTCAACTGTAGAATCTTGTGTCCTGCTGCGGCGATTTTTTCAGCCTCGTCCAGCACGGGACCGCGTACCTCGTAGCGCACTTGGGCGAGCTTTTCGGCTTTGGCAAGAGGTTTCATGGTTACAACTCCTTATCATAACGAATGCTTATATGATGTTTGCGGACGTATTATAACAAAATCCAGCGTAATATGCAATTGAGGGCGTGCTTCTAATGTGCAAAATAAAAATGCAGCTCGTCTTTGTGGGCCGCATTTTTTGTTCAAGTGATAAAACTAAGATACTGTAACTACCAGTGTGACCTTATATTCCCCAATCACCCAGCAATCATCATAACCTTTAACAAATACCCGCGCCGGCACGGTTACCTCGCCGTTTTGCGCCTTAACTTCACCCAAATCCGCTTCTGCGTAAATGTCGCCGCCCTCTAGTTTATCAATGCCTGTGGATGATCCCGCAACGGTCACCTCGCCAAGCATGCCCGGCGCAACCTGTACGGTGATACCGGGCGCTGCGTTTTGTAGTTGGATATTACTATGCGGTACGGCATAATTTGCGCTCTTCTTTCCGGTAGTGTCCACGGTTACGCGGAAACTCTCCTCATTGCTCAGAAGTTTAAACTGCCGTACCTCGGCGGCGGGGAATTTGAACTCGTTTTTTTGGCCGGCAGGGAGCTTGGCAAAATCCACTGTACCAACTGTAACTGCGGTTATTTCGTCAAGCAGACTTTCACTAATTCCAAATTGCGCAGTTTTTGGGTTACAGACGATGCTGAGCGGTTTTGCAGCGTACGCCGCCGGAGCATTCAACCACTCCACTGTAATCGGCAGGGTTACACGCTTATAGACCGGAATCGTCATCGTTATTTCGTCGCCTGCTTGAACGGTAACAAACTGAAGCGCAGCGCCGTCGCTGGTTTGTGGGGCGATGGCTGCGGTGAAGGCGGCTGTTTCCGTCAGGGTTTCAGTCAACTGTGCCGTGGCGGTAACGGATTTAATGCGCGCAATCTCCGACGCAGGACCGACGAGCGTCACGGACGAGGTGGAAAGCAGCTCATGGTCAACCAAATAACCTTTTGGTGCGGCCGACTGCATATTCTTAATTGGTTTACCGGATGAATCTAAAAGCACGGTTTCCAGCTGGAAATCCTGCTCCTTGCGCTCGTCAAAAAGCACATTGATTTCTTGTTGAGAAAGCCGTACAATCTGAAAATCTTTAGCCGCAGAGCTTGTTGCGGAGAGTCTTAGGCTTTTAAGCCCTGCTGAACCGACGGTAGCGGTTTGTGCCCGCACATTAATTTGCTCCGGCGTGATTTCATTGAGGACATAGCGCTTGCCCTTTATTGTCACGTCAATAAAATAGCCGTCTTTGGCAGTAAACGCTTCAAGATTAAGATTTTGCACTGCGTCAGTCAACTCAATACTAACGGGGATGTGTGCCAGCGTGCGCTCTTCTTCCGGAGCTACGCTCACGGTCACCATGAGCCAAATCACAAAGGCCAGCACAAAGCTAAGGCCCAATACAAACGGGTTTGAGGCGAATATTTTGCGTAACTTGCGGCGCGGCTTCATTTTTGCAAACTCCTTAAATGCGCTTAGGAACTATGGTTGGCGGAATTCCGCCTCTGCACGTGAAATCTGAATTAATTGGCTGACCAAAACTCTCGCCAGCGCCGTGCGGCATATCCGCCGAGGTCCGGGTTTTCGTTGCTGTTCCAATCCAACGCGGACGTCAGTTCCTCACGTAGGAGCGATTCGGTCAGTTCGGTTTGTAGTGTGCCGCCGCGCGCAAGCGAGATATTCCCTGTTTCCTCACTGACAACAAGCACAACGGCGTCGCTTTGCTCACTGATGCCCAATGCGGCACGGTGCCTCATGCCATAGGAACCGGGCAAGCTTTGGTTTTCGGTCAGTGGGAGCACACAACCGGCAGCGTACAGCACTTCGCCGCGAATAATCACGGCGCCGTCATGCAGCGGGGCCTTTGGATAGAATATATTGCTAAGCAATTGTGCGGATAAACGAGCCTCAATCAGCGTGCCCGTTTGCGCAACGTCGCCAAGCAAGGTTTGGCGCTCAAACACCATCAGCGCGCCAATTTTTTGTTCAGACATATTGGCTGCTGCTTTTGCCGCTGCAATCGCTGCACGCCGCGCGGTTTTGCGCTGCTGATCCTGCACGCTGCGTCTGCTGAACATTCGTAATAAGCCGGAGCGCGGCGTGCGCCCCATGCTTTCGACCGCATGGCGGATTTCCGGCTGAAATATAAGGAAAATCACAACGATTGCGCTATCCCAAACCCTACCGAAAAAGAAGCCGGAAACATTCATCTTCATGGCAACGGTTGCCCCGTAGACTGCCGCGATCAGCAAGATACCTTTGGCAAGCTGGACAGCTCGGGTATCGCGCAGCAGTTTTATAAGCTGATAGAGCAAAAAAGTAACCAGCAGAATATCAAGTGCGTCCGAAAGGCGAAAAAAACGCAGCGCACTCATTACTTGCGTAAGATATTCCGGCAGTGTGCTGTTATCACCGAACAGTGCGGCGAAATTTTGCATATATTTCACTCCTCTCATAACAGCTTATAACATAATATTTTACCACGAGCGGCGCATAAATGCAAATATATCCTCAAACAATTGAAAATACGGTGCTTGTTCACACAAACCCTCTTGACTTTGAGCCGAATTTGTTTTATTATATACGTGTGGGATTATATATTGTGCAAATTTTCCCCGCAACGGGATTTTTTCCCTGCGCGCCAATTCCGACGAAAGGATTAAGATACATCAGGCAATTTGCCTAGCGTATCAGGTGTTTTTATGAAATTGATTTTTAAGCGCTTTTTGGTGGCGTGTTCTGTTATATTGGCGCTTCTTGTTTTTACGGCGTGTAAGCCCAAAGAGGTTTATAACCCCAATTATGTTCAGTACACAAGCCCGTTTGGTGATTCTTCAACAGTTTCTCAAACCGAGCCGGAAACTACTGAGCCGCTTGCCGAGCAATTGGGAGATAACGGTCAGTATATTGTTCCTAATAATAATGGAAACAATAGCAACTCTGGCGGGAATTCCGGCTCCAGCGGCAATTCCGGTAGTTCGGGCGGGAATTCCGGTTCCTCCGGCAATAATAAACCTGGCAGCAGTTCCGCTGGCAACGCCGTGACAACGACAAAGAAAAGTGGTCCCGTAGCGCAGCCTTCCAATTCATTTACAATGCCGAACCTTAACGGCTCTGGCACCTTGGGTTCTTTGGACGGTCTTGCCGGAGCGCTCGCGAGCCTTGGCGGCGGTTCTGCGGGAAGTCTGGGCGATTTGGGCGGACTGATTGGGACAGTGAGCGATTTCATCGGCGGTATAAGTGGCTCCGGCAACAGCTCTGATGGCACGGCGACGGTAACTGACCCTGTGCAGAACGCCGTCCCCGTGGATCTGACCAAGGCGCAGGTTATTTCTATCTACAATAACGCGGTCACGAAGGTTAAAGCAGATAAGCCGCAGTTTGAAAAAACGAGCGATACGACAGTTGCGGCAAACAGCGACAACCCGATGCTGCACCTTGCCGGGCAAACGGCGCTTAAGTTTGTTAATCAGGAGCTTAAAAAAGATGCGCAGGGCGTTCACTGGCCTCAGTCCGGAAGTGTGAATGATA